>NZ_LT841358.1:955395-1255395 GCF_900177045.1 Candidatus Nitrosotalea okcheonensis | reverse complement strand
ATAGAACTTGATCTCTTGATAGTAGGTTCTGGCCTTGCTGGTCTCAGAGCAGCAATTCAAGCATCAAAGGTAAGTTCAAAGATCAAGATTGGAGTTATTTCAAAACTTCAAGTCATGCGTTCACACTCTGTATCTGCTGAAGGCGGAACAGCGGCTGTTTTATATCCTGAAGAAGGAGATTCTCTTGAATCCCATGTATATGATACTGTAAAAGGAAGCGACTTTCTTGGAGATCAAGACGTCATTGAAAGACTAGTTTCAGAAATGCCGTCTGAAATATATCAACTTGAACATTGGGGGATGCCCTGGTCTAGAAGGGAAGATGGAAAAATTGGTCAGAGACCATTTGGAGGTTATAGCTTTAGCCGTGCAACATATGCTCAAGATAAAGTTGGATTCTACGAGATGCAGACCTTGTATGATACTTGTCAGAAATTTGATAACATAGAATTCTACAATGAATGGTTTGTTACATCTATAATTCACGATGGTCAACGCTTCTGCGGCATTACAGCAATCGAACTATCAAATGGTAATTTTTATACATTCAAGGCAAAAGCATTGATTATTGCAACTGGTGGAGCAGGACGAGTCTATAGTTTTTCAACTTATTCATTAGCTTCAACTCCTGATGGGTTAGACATGGCATATCGTGCTGGAATGGCATTAAAAGATATGGAATTTGTCCAATTTCATCCCACTGGAATATTACCATCTGGAATTTTGATTACAGAAGCTGCTAGAGGTGAAGGCGGTTATCTAATAAACAAAGATGGGGAGAGATTTATGAAAAAATATGCTCCCAACAAGCTTGAGCTTGCTTCAAGAGATGTGGTTTCACGTGCTATGATGACAGAAATTAATGAGGGTCGGGGTTTCAAAAATGAAACAGGTGTGGAATGCCTAAAACTAGATTTGACACACCTTGGTAAGGAAGTAATTATCGGAAAACTTCCTGCAATAAGAGAAATTTCCTTAAAATTTTCTGGTATAGATCCAGTAACTGAACCAATCGATGTCAGACCGGTATGTCATTACATGATGGGAGGAATTCATACAAACATAGATGGTGCAACGGAAATACAAGGAATATGGGCAGCTGGTGAAGTTGCATGCAATAGTGTTCATGGTGCAAATAGACTAGGGGCAAACTCCACGTCCGAGTGTATTGTATGGGGAAAGATCACAGGTGAACTAGCTGCAAAATATGTTCTTGAGGGGAAGCCTCAACCACCTTTTCCAATGCACTTGATTGCTACTGAAGAAAAAAGAATCTACGATGGAATTTTCCGAGGAAGTGGAAGTGTAAACCCATACGAAGTACGCCAGGAATTGACTGATATTATGAATTCAAAAGCTTATGTCTTCAGGACTGAAAGCAATCTAATTGAGGGATTGAAACAAGTGCGACAACTACAACAAAAAACTTGGAAACATGTTGATGATAAAGCTAAAGAGTATAACACAAACTTCACAAATGTTATGGAGCTTGATTCTATGTTTCGTGTTGCCGAAGTTATTCTAATGGGTGCAATTGCAAGAAAGGAATCAAGAGGTGCACATGCGAGAGTTGACTATCCTGATAGGGACGATAAGAACTTTCTACATCATACTCTTGTGTATTATGATACTAAGGAACCAGTTCTAAAGACACATCCTGTAACTATTACTAAATACAAGCCAGTGGAGAGGAAATACTAGTGGCAGAAAGATTGTCAAACCGTGAAGGCATAAAGGGAATGGCAAACCCGACCAGATATGGAATAGAACGTGTTGCATACTGGTTACAGAGGCTTACCGGACTTGGATTACTTGCATATTTGATAGGTCATATTTATGAAACTAGCACAATTGTTAACGGGAAAATAGCTTGGGACAAGATGCTAGAATTCACACAAACTCCACAAGGACACATCTTTCTTACACTGGTAATTGGCATGTGTGTGTTTCACACTGCAAATGGAATTAGAGTCATGCTAGGCCATGGAGGTATAGGGGTTGGCAAACCTGGACAACCAGAATATCCATACAAGGCAGCATCACTTAACTATAAACAACGACTTTGTATCTGGGTTTCAATTGCTCTTGCAGCTCTAGCCATGATGTATGGTGCATCAGTACTATTTGGTGATTAAGATGCGAGAAAGCATTATCATGAAAATACATTATGGTACAGCATTAGGAGCTGTGGCACTTGTTGCTGTACACATATTGATGAGAATGTCACAGAAATTTTCTGATTCACTACAATATCAAAACGTGATTGCAAACTATCATTTTCTTCCATATGCATTGATGCTAGAAGCTGTACTAATTCTGCTTTCAGTGCATGGCTTCAACGGCCTTCGAGTAATCCTCTTGGAATTAAAACAAGGTTCAACATATGAAAAAATGATTAACTATGGATCTCTTGCAGCTATGGCGGCATTGATTGCATATGGCTCAAGAACTATATTGATGGCGGGAATGGGGGTTTCTTAGAAATGGCAGTTGTAACGGCACCAAAACCGCCTGAAGAATCAAATGCAAAAACTACTAACCAGCCAAATACCATAACTCTTAGAATATCTAGGTCTAATCCTTCAGAAGGACAAGAGTCAGCATTCTCAGAATTTCAGATTCCAGTTCAGAAATGGACTACGGTTTTGGAAGCAATATTGTATGTAAAACAAAATTTTGACCACTCTATAGCAGTGAGATATTCCTGTAGGCAAGCATCATGTGGTTCTTGTGGAATGAAAATAAATGGAAAGCCAGCGTTGGCATGCTACACAAAGATTTCAGAATTAAGCTCAAATGTTATAACAGTTGAACCAATGAACAACTTTCCAATAATCCGGGATCTTGCAGTCGATTTTAAACAACTAATCACAAACCACAAAAAAATGAAACCCTTTATCATCAGAGAAGACTCTGAAGTAACATCAGAATCAAAGGAATTCATACAAACACCGCAGGATCTTGAAAAGTTTCTCCAGTTCTCTTACTGTATTAAATGTGGTCTGTGTAACTCTGCATGTCCAACCATGGCTACAGATACGTCATTTATAGGCCCTCAGGGGCTTGCACAAGCTTATAGATATGTGGCAGATAATAGGGATAAAGGAAAAGATGACCGATTAAAAATCATTGATGATTCTCATGGTATATGGAGATGTCACTTTGCTGGATCCTGTAGTCATGTATGTCCAAAAGGTGTAGACCCTGCAATGGCAATACAATTGCTCAGGGGATATCTTTTGGGGTTTAGAAAATAATATTCTAAGGCTTTTTGGGATTCTTGCTAGTGTTTACCTGATTGTTTATGGCTTCTGCCATGAAATGATTTGAAACATTTACTTTTACATCGTTAATTCCATCTATCTTGAGCAAGTTGTCATGTACATCCTGTGCAATCTTGAATCCGAATATTGCTGGACAAAATGGACTAGTCAAATGCAGATCAATTTTAACTTCTGATCCTGCTATATCGATATTATCGACTAGCTCAAGTTCCATTATTGAGACATTTATTTCTGGATCAACCACTTTTGTTAGTTCATCAAAAATTTGTCTTCTCAGGTCTTGAGATGCCTGTGACATAAATAAAAAAAGCGTCTATGCTATATATAACCATTCTATTTCCTAAATTGATGTACAGATCTAGATTAGAAGGAAAACTAGATGAAAACACATTAGAATTTCTTTCATCAATTTCAGATGACTTTCAAATTGCATTGTACGATATACTTGGAAGTCAGGCTCACACATTGATGCTTTTTAACAATAAAATAATAACAAAACCAGAAGCAGGAAAGATTCTTGATGCCTTGGAGAAACTAAAAGAAGAAGACTTTTCTGCAGAGTCAGAGGCCGAAGACATTCATGAACTAATCGAGTCTCTAGTGATAAAAAAAGCAGGAAAAGAAGCTGGTGGAAAGATGCATACTGCGCGCTCAAGAAATGATCAGGTAACACTTGACATGCGTATGAAGATACGAAATGATGTCAATATTGTCTGTTTTTGCTTAAACGAAACTATATCTACACTGATACAACTAGCAGAAAAGCACCAAAATACGATTGTGCCTCTGTATACTCATCTTCAACAGGCTCAGGTTGGGTTGTTCTCTCACTTTCTTTTGGCATATGCTGATGCTCTATTTCGGGATCTTGACAGGTTCTATGTTACATATGGTAGAATCAATGAATCCCCTCTTGGCGCAGGTCCTGTTGGGGGTACCAGTATCCCAATTGATCGACAATTTACTGCAAAAATGCTTGGATTCAAGGGGCTGGTTGAGAATTCAATTGATGCAACTTCATCAAGAGACTTTGTTGCAGAATATGTGAGCAACTCTTCCATCATGATGACAAATCTGAGTAGGATGGCAGAAGATTTTATCATATGGTCTACCTCAGAATTTTCTTTTCTTGAACTATCAGACAAGTTTACTTCTACGTCAAGTGTCATGCCACAAAAGAAAAATCCTGATATACTTGAGCTCATCCGTGGAAAAACTGCACAAGTGATAGGATATCAGATGGCAATATTGTCAAATCTAAAGGGCCTCCCATCTGGATATAACAGGGATCTTCAACAAATCAAGGTCTCAATTTGGCCAACTTCCAAGATAATAATATCATCATTGATTGTCATCAATTCTCTTCTTAAAACCATGACTGTAAATGAGAAAAAACTACGACAAGCAATTGATGGTGGGTTCTCAATCTCTCTTGATATTGCAGAACATTTGGTACGAAAAGGTATACCATTTAGAGTATCACACAAAATAGTTGGACATCTTGTACAAATGGCAGATAAATCAAAAAAATCCCTAACTGAATTATCCATATCTGAAATAAAAAAAACAATTCCATCTAATGAAATTGATTCAAAGGATCTCTACAAAATTATCCAGTCCACAACTCCCGAATCATCACTTGAAACTAGACAGTCCCAAGGATCTTCTGGTAAACATGAACAGCAAAGAATGATTGCTGATAGAAAAAGAAAGATCCAGGCATATGTAATGGGTACACGCAAGAGAACAAATGAAGTGAGAGAAGCAATTGAGAGTCTGGAAAATGCTGTAAACACTCTGATAAAAAACAAAACCTAAAATACCTCAAAAAATATTCAAGAATTGAAAGTTTTTATAGATAAAATTGATAAATGTCTGAATTTAATATGAAAAACTTGACTTTTATATTGATTTTACTTAACATATGTACTGATATTTGATTTTTACAACTCATTTTCTAGTATGTATCAATTCGTACAACCGCAAACAAACAACCCTAACTACACTGCAGGTCAGACATGGGGTGCACTCAAAAAAGCTTGGCGTGGATACAAAATCGCCAAGGTACAGAGTGATAACACCCGAATGGCTGAATATGCAAAGAAGATCAGAACACTCCAGCATGACTTGGGAATCAAGCAAGCAGAGTTTCCAGAACTGAACCTAAGTTAGTTAGAATTTTTCTATTTTTGGTACTCGAGTATACAATGATGCTTTATGACAGTATTCCAAGCCTCAGAAATAGACCTATGAAATAGCGGGTTCGCGGGGATTCGGACCCCGGACAGCCGGATTAAAAGTCCGGTACTCTACCTGGCTGAGCTACGAACCCATAGCGAAGGGTCATAGTTGTGTATAATTTAGTCTTTTACAAAATTTTTTAACGAAAAGAAAGCTTTAAACTCAGATTTTCTTTGACAGTATTTCAACGCCCTTGTAGTATAGAGGGGATGTGGTCAATTCCAATCCTCGTAAAGCCCGGTCTAGAATGGGGCCCTGTCACGGCCTCGACGCGTGTTCAAATCCCGCCAAGGGCGCCATAAATTTTTCTCGGGAATAAGACAACTCAAAAACTAAATCTCAGATCTTGGGTGATAAACCTAGTTTTTTCCTTACATCCGCAAGTGTTTCTTCATTTGCAGCGGCTATGAATGAAATTCTCTTGTCATAGCTCAGGTTTGAGTCAAGTGGCATACCATTTTCATCAACTACATATCCACCAGCTTCTGATGCTATGAGATATCCCGCAGCAACATCAGTGATTCTTAATTTTTTTCTTAGATCTACAAATACATCGACCAGTCCGCGAGCAAATATTGCAAGTTCAAGTGCTACAGCTCCAAAATGTCTTACATGGTTTGATGCTGAAAGAATTGGCGCTAGTTGTGGGAGTACATCTGGTGAAATTCCAGAAATATCAACACCAACAACAAAGTAAATTGGTTTTTCTTTGTGAACCTGAATTTTTTTTCCATTCATATATGCCCCTTTGCCTTTTGATGCTGAATACAAATCTCCATTATGTAGATCCATCACTACTCCATCTGTTACAGAACTTAGTTTGTCTTCAGGTGTGTATGCTAGTGAACAACAAAAGAATGGTAAACCTCTTACTGCATTAGTTGAGCCGTCAATTGCATCCATTATGATAAATCCTTTTGGATTTGGTGACAATTTAACAATACCACATTCTTCTCCAAATACCGTACACTCAAAATTTATCTCACGAAGGTAATCAAGAACAGTCTTTTCTGCTACAATGTCAATTCTGCGAGAAATATCTCCACCTGCTCCCATTCCATGATCTGTACCGGATTCCTTTGTTCCTGCTAGATGTTTTACATTCTTGTGTACTCTCTTTGCAGCCTCTTCTAAAACGTTAATTACTTTCACAATCTTTTCTTTTCCCAGTCCTAATTTATTTTAAGTAATAAAAAAGAGGCTGAATGCATAAATAGCAAAAAAGTTGTGCCATTGTGTGAGCAGTAAAGATGAGTCTATCTTTAGTAAGGAGGCATTATTGTCCACCAAGCCGGGAAAGGACATTGTAAAACAGGCATTGTTCAAAAGCAAGGGATATCGACTATTTGACAAATATAAAAAGGAAGCAGAGGAGGAGTTTCCAAAATTCACCAAAAGATTTGCCGAAGATCTGCTGAGAGAGATAAAATCTGATCCTAATCCGTTTGAAACTCAAGAAAAATTTGCCAAAGAAGTAGGCTCTATTGAAATAATTCTTCAAAAATCACAGATAGATGAGGTACGAAAGAGATTAGAAAACTATGATACTCTTTTAGATAGGGTATCAAGAATACTCAATTCTAATTTTGTTAAAATGACATTTCCAGTTTTTAGTGCATTGTATGATGCCTCTACTCAATACTTTGGTGATGACAATGATACAAAGAAAAAAACTGATATCATTGATGGTCACATAATAGCAATTGATCTGAGTGAACCGATGGATAGAATAATGGACAAGGATGAAGATGTAGAGTTTTTGGATGATTACAAGCTGATGAATCCATACATTCTGAAACTTGCTAGAGACAAGATTTCTGTTGGAGGTAAGGAAGTATTGGAAGAATTTGAAAGAGGCTTTAAAGATGCAAGGGTGGGCCAATACATAGATTTTAAATTAAAAATGAATCCTAAAAGCATATCTGAAGAAGAGATGATTCAATGTTATAAAAAATATAGAGCAGTAATGGGAACTGCTGGAAAGAATATGACTCTTTCAAGATTCCCGCTTGGCGAAATTTTTTATCTTGGAATGGCAAAAGCTGCAGAATCTGTTGGGTGTGGAAATGAAATTGAAGATTCTATAAAAAATAAATTTGTTAAAGTTCCTTCATGGCCTCTCTATTACACATTCCTTACAGGTGATGTTCAAAAAGGATTTGATTTTACTATGAAAAAGAGTGATATTTATCTAGGAGAGGCAAGACTTGCTCTGGAGTTATTACCTGAGAATTTCTCGCACAAGGACTTTCTTGAGTTTCTCTTTCTGACCGTAGAACATTACAACATGTATTGGTTTAATCAACTTTCAAAAGAAAAAATGTGGAAAGAATTCCAATCGAAAATTCCCAAATGATTTGATATGATGTGGTCTGAGAAATATAGGCCAAAGAACCTGCTTGAGATGGTTGGAAATGAAGAAGCAAAAGAGTCATTTGTAAAGTGGCTTGGTAAATGGATCAAAGGAACAAAACCCATTCTATTAATTGGTCCGCCCGGTATAGGGAAAACAACCATGGCTGTGTTGGGGGCAAAGCAGTTTGGCTATGATCTAATTGGTATGAATGCAAGTGACGTAAGAAGTAAACAGAAAATTCAAGAAATTCTCAACCCAATCCTTGGTAACCGTAGCGTACTTGGAAATCCAATGATCTTCATTGACGAAGTAGATGGAATACATGGAAGAGCTGATTTTGGTGGTGTCGATGCACTAGTTGACATACTAAAGGAATCTACAATACCAATAATTCTTGCAGCAAATTCTGACTCGTCTGACAAGATGAAAACCATAAAAAAAGCTACAACCACCGTAAAACTCAGACCTCTTCCTCCTAGATTGATGAGATTATACATTGAAGAAATTCTGAAACGGGAAGGTGCATCAATAAAAATTGGTAACATGATAAAAATGATTATTGATTCACGTGGTGATATTAGGTCTATTCTAAATTCTGCTCAGGCACTATCTGGAGGATTTGAACCTCAACTTGACAAGTCGTATGAAACAAATGATGTGGAAGAATCCGTAAATCTATTTTTTAATGCCAAATCTTCTGAAGAAGCTAAGGTAATACTTTATTCCCTGAGGATTGATCCTAGAGAAAAGATTAATTCATTTTACTCTAGTATAATAACAAGCTCTTTGCCTACAACCGCGCTCAAGGAAATGCTCGACGTCTTGTCTGAAGCTGATATGTTGTATGGAAAAATAATGAAAAAACAGGAGTGGCGGCTCTTACGCTATTTAGACGGTATTTTATTAAAATTATACAAACCGGGAATGGCAATAAAATATTCTAAATTTAACCTTCCATGGCCCGTCCTTAATAGAATAAGATGGGATGGCATGGCGATCAAGGGATTGACTGGGAATCTTGCAAGACAAATGCACGTATCACGCAGTACATTTTCAACTTTTTATCTTCCGTATCTTCTCTATTGTGTCAAGAACAAGTCTATTGAAATGGATCTAAACGAGACTGATGACGCAATTGTGCAAAAGGAAATGGTTTTGATAAAATGAGCTGGCGTGCAATACCTATGAAATTTGCCGGAACATGTCTTGTTTGTAATAAAAAAATTGAAGTCAATGAAGTGGCTCTATGGGCCAAGGGATTGGGAGTAAAACATCAAGCTTGTGCAGAAGTGAAACAACTAAAATGCATAGTTTGTGGGGGCTCTGCAGGATGCCTTGATTGTGAGTTTGCAGATAACTGTGATCTAGACAAGGTCTCCCAGATGTGCATATGCAAGAAATGCAGTGAAGCAAAAGATGCTTTTTCACTATATCAAATTTCTGTATTAAAACGATATCCTCTGTTGAATCTTAAACAGTAAACAAGATCTATTCTGGCTAGAATTCAAGACATACTGTAAAACCTTAAAATCTAACCCCTGAGATTGAAAAACAAATGACAAAGCCCACCACAAAGATAGCGCCATTAGATCCAGCTTTTCATGGAGAGTCCAACTATGAGGTGGGACTGGAGGCTCTTCTTGTGGAAAAGAGAAATTTAGTTGCAAAAACAGAAGCAGAACCACAGGCTACAAGGGAAACAATACAGTCTGTAAGAGAAGAACTCCAAATTATTGAAGGATTGTGGGAAAACTATCATATTGGAATGAATGTTTTCCGTAATGCAAAGGGCGGCAGAGATGGTATTAGAGAAGTCAAAACTGATTAAATTAATATAGGTTGTAAATAGCCTTTAATTCGAACAATGCACTCTGAAAAAATAAAAAATTTTTCACATAAAAGACGGCAAGCAGAGCAAAGTGGTGGAGAAGAAAGAATTCAAGGCCAGCATGAAAAGGGTAAGCTTACTGCCCGAGAACGAATCGATCTATTGCTTGATGAAGGAAGCTTTACAGAAATTGACGCCATGACAACTCATCATTATTATGAATTTGACATGCAGAACAAAAAATTCTTTGGAGATGGTGTAGTGACAGGATATGGAACCATACATGGAAAACAAGTTTTTCTTTTTGCTTATGATTTCACAGTTCTTGGCGGAACACTAAGTGAGATGGGAGCCAAAAAAATTACAAAAATTATGGATCATGCAGTCAAAGTCGGATGTCCTGTAATTGGAATAATTGATTCAGGTGGAGCAAGAATCCAAGAGGGAATACTAAGTCTTGATGGCTTTGCTAGCATATTCTATCATAATCAACTTGCATCTGGGGTAGTTCCTCAAATTACTATTAGTGTTGGACCGTCAGCAGGAGGAGCAGTATATTCACCTGCAATGACAGACTTTGTAATTATGGCTGACAAAATTGCTACCATGTTTGTAACAGGTCCAGAGGTTGTCAAGACAGTGCTTGGAGAAGAAGTATCCTTTGATGAACTTGGAGGTGCAATGTCTCATGGAAGAAACAGTGGTGTAGCACACTTTGTAGGAAAAAATGAGTATCATTGTATGGATATTGTTAAAACACTTTTGTCATATATCCCTCAGAACAGTACAGAGGAAGCACCTGTTGTAGAAACTGGTGATGATCCAAACCGACTAGACAACAATCTCATAAATATAATTCCAGAAAATCCACTACAACCGTATGACATGAAAGAAATCATATCATCCATAGTAGATAATCATGTGTTCTTTGAGATACACGAATTATTTGCACCAAATGTAGTAGTTGGATTTGCAAGACTTCATGGAAAGACTATAGGAATTGTCGCAAATCAACCAATGGTACTTGCAGGAGCACTGGATATTGATTCATCTAACAAGGCATCTAGATTCATAAGGTTCTGTGATTGCTATAGTATTCCAATTATCACTCTGGTCGATACTCCAGGATACATGCCTGGAACCCAACAGGAACATGCAGGAATTATCCGTCATGGAAGTAAACTCTTGTATGCTTATTGTGAAGCTACAGTGCCAAAAATTACACTTATCATAGGTAAAGCGTATGGTGGAGCCTATATCGCAATGGCAAGCAAAAATCTTGGAACTGATGTCAATTATGCTTGGCCTACTGCACAGATAGCTGTGCTTGGTTCTGAGGCAGCCGTAAGAATCATGAACCGAAAAGAACTTGACTCTGCAAAAGATCCAACCGCATTGAAAAAACAACTTGTTGATAATTTTACAGAAAAATTTGCTAATCCTTACGTAGCTGCATCGTACGGCACAATTGATTCTGTGATTGATCCTGCTGAAACAAGACCAGCTCTAATTCGTGCCTTGGATGCCTTGACAAATAAGAGGGAAAGAAGAATTCCAAGAAAACATGGGAACATTAATCTCTAGAACGGTATGATAAAGAAAATTTTAATCTCAAACAGAGGCGAAATTGCAATCCGTGTCATCAAAGCATGTAATGCATTAGGAATAAAATCAGTGGCAGTTTATTCTGATGAGGACGTAAATTCAAGACATGTCAAGATGGCTAGTGAAGCATATCACATAGGTCCTGCATCTCCTACACAGAGCTATCTGAACATGGAAAAAATAGTAGAGACTGCAATTAGCTCTGGTGCTGATGCAATCCATCCTGGATATGGATTTCTTTCTGAAAATGCAGACTTTGCGGATCTTTGTGAGAAGAAAAATCTCAATTTCATAGGACCTTCTGGCAAATCAATGAGACTCTGTGGCGATAAAATGGAATGCAAAGGAGCAATGATGAAAGCCAAAGTTCCAACTGTGCCTGGAAGCCCAGGAATTGTTGAAGAGGTTGAAAAAGCATTGAACATTGCACACGACATTGGATATCCAGTTCTACTAAAGTCAGTTTTTGGCGGAGGCGGTAGAGGAATTAGACTAGTACACAATGAACAAGAATTGAGACAAGCCTTTGAGGTTGCTTCTGGTGAATCCAAAGCAGCATTTGGTAAATCTGCACTATTTGTTGAGAAATTCCTTCCAAAAATAAGACATATTGAACTTCAGTTAGCACGTGACAAACATGGAAATGCAGTACATATCTTTGAGCGAGAGTGTTCTATCCAAAGAAGACACCAAAAACTTATCGAAATGTCTCCATCTCCGGTAGTTGATCAAAAAACACGTGATCAAATAGGAGAGCTAGCAGTAAATGCAGCAATTGCTGTTGACTATCATAATGCTGGAACTGCAGAGTTTCTGAGACTGGATGATGGAACCTTTTATTTTATAGAAATAAATGCAAGATTGCAAGTTGAACATCCAGTAACTGAGCTAGTTTCAGGTCTTGATCTTGTCAAGTTACAAATTGATATTGCAAATGGAAAAGAAATTCCTTTCAAACAAAAAGATCTCAAAGTAAATGGTTGTTCCATAGAATGTCGAATAAATGCAGAAGATACATTTCTAGACTTTGCACCGTCTACTGGAAAAATATGGGATGTTAATATTCCATCAGGCCCAGGAGTACGAGTGGATACCTATCTCTATCCTGGTTGTACCGTATCACCTTACTATGATTCACTTATGGGTAAGCTTATCACATGGGGACAAAACTTTGAAGAAGCTAGACAAAGAATGGCACTTGCACTATCTGATTTCTACATTGAAGGTGTCGAGACTGCTATACCATTATACAAGACCATATTGAACAGCAAGGAATTCATCAATGGTGACTTGTCTACAGACTTTCTTGATAGGTTCAAGATACTTGACAGGTTACAGGATGATTTGAAAAATGATGCATCACAAAAATCAGAAGCTGCACTAGCTGCAACACTCGTACATTCAGAATTTCTCAAAAACAAGATAAAACCGCGTAAAGAACATAACGTTAGATGGAAAACACAAGTGGATAGACATTGATATGAAATTCAAACTAGAAAATACCGGAGAAAACTTGGATGGAGACATCATCAAATCCCTTGGTAATAACGAGTTTATACTGCAAATCCAAGGAAAAGAACGTGATCTCAAAATCATAACCATGACCCATGATAAGGTCGAGTTTATGCTAGACAGCGTTTATCACATTACAAAATATCTTGAAAATAGTACTAATAGAATTACACTTGTAGTCGATGGCGTAAAACTGACATTTAACAAACGTCCTGAAATGGACAAAATTGTTTACAAAAACTCTGGAGCTGATTCTACTTCTGATTCTCAAATAAATCTAAAAAGTCAGATTCCTGGCAGAGTCGTGTCAATAAATGTGGCTGCTGGAGATGATGTCAAGAAAGGGGATGTAGTTTGTGTTTTGGAGTCTATGAAAATGCAAATTTCCATCAAGTCTCATAAAGATGGTGTTGTCAAAGCCATGAAAATAAAACAGGGTTCATCTGTTGCAAAAAATGATGTACTTGCAGAGATCGAATAAATATTTTTCAAAATTACTGACAAGGAATTTTGTGTTTTATTGTTGAACAAAATTTGTTAATAATTTTGAATTTTTTTTATCTGCGATATATCTCTAGAATTAACTATGTTCGGTGTTATCTTTTGTTATGATGAATTTACCGTCAAATATGGAACTATTTGTAATGATTACTTCCTTGTTTTCATCTAGGACGGTTGTAAATTCTGGAGTTATCTTGGTGATAATCCCAGTATACTTATCTGATGAACTTTTCAATTCAATCTTGTCTCCTTCTGTGTATGGCAGTCGATCATTTAATGGAATTTCTTTCATGATTCGGATATAACCTTGTATTATTGCATTATTTGGAACCACATATTCTGTACCCTGATCTGTGATTACCTTTGTATACATCATGTTAATTTCCTCAACTTTTCCATGTATGTTGTCATTTACTATCATGATTGAATCGCCAATCTTGGCTGGAAATGTAGTAAGCATCAATCCTCCTGCGAATATGTTACCTACTATTGTTGACATTCCAATGCCGACAATAATTGCTGCAACTCCTCCACCAACTAGGATCTCCTGCGGTTCTATATTCCACTGGTATAGCAAAGATATGCTTGCCATCAGAGATATCACTACTATAGCAAAAAATGAAACGCTTGCAGAGAATTGTGCTGGCATCTTATTTGAAAATCTTTTGAGAACACGTCTGATGGCAGTAATGATTACTAACACAAGTATTATGGTAACAATTGTCTTTGCTATCTGGATGTGTATGTATTGCAACCCCATTGCGGGTGCAACAAATATTTCAAAAATAGATAAGCTAACCCAAGCTATTATTGCTATAACTATTGCCTTTATTGTTAGATTGGTAAATTCGTGTTTTAGAGATTTTTGTTTTAATTTACGTGATTGCAGTATTGATATGTTGTCTTTGTAATCATTTTGTTTTGGAACAGTCATCTGATCCTAACGTCGTTCTTAATATTTAGATTTTGGTAATTTCTAATACTTCTAATTAATATATAAAATATTTTAAAAATAAATTAAAAGAGATTCCACTTTATTTCTTGAGAAAGTTCATGATCTCTTGATAGTTTGGTTCTACCAATGGATTGTCTGAAACCCATTTGTAGACTATGTTTCCGTCCTCATCTACTATGAACACAGATCTTTTTGCTGCATCATATCCCTTCACGTGCAACAAGTCAGGCATTAGAATATCGTAATCTCTTATTGTCTGACTCTTATAGTCTCCAAGTATTGGAAAATTAAGATGTTGGGATTCTGCAAACGCTTTATTTGCAAATGGGCCATCATTACTAATTCCTATTACTTGAGCACCAAGTTTTGATATCTGATCCCATTCGTCTCTAAAAGTGCACATTTCCTTTGTACATACCGGAGAACTTGCCGCTACAAAAAATGACAAGACCACTTTTTTTCCTTTAAAGTCATCTAGACTTTGCATTTTTAATTCTGTATCTACTAGAGTGAAAGGCGGTGCCTTTTGTCCTACATTTACCATAGAGTATGTTTTGATATTGTCATATATCAATCATTTTAGAAATTAAAGTGGTTGAAATCCATTAATATGTAAAATTGAAGATATTATTCATTTTCAACAAAATTGTTGAAAAATTTGTTGGCAATGAAAATTATGATCGTATAATGTGCATAGATTTTTATACTCTCCGACTGGCTTGTTAGCTACTTTGGTAGGAGAAGCTGCTAGTAGTTTCAGTCCAATCTTGTTGTTATTCACATTTGCAATTGTAGCAACAGGGCCGACTCTAATTCTTTCTAGAATGATTGCACCAAGACGTACTCCTAACCCAGTCAAGTTTTTGCCAATGGAATCTGGCCAAGTTCCACAAGGAGAGGGGCGTACCCACTTTATGATGCAGTATTATTCATTTGTCTTGATGTTTGTTGTATTTGATGTTGCGTCGATCTTTTTGTATGCTTGGGGAAGCAGTATTCTCGATTTGCCAAAGTCTGCAACTCTTCCAATAATAGGATTTCTTGCAATAATTTTTGCGGCATTTGCGTTTGCATTGTATCAAGCAGGGAGGAAGGACATTTGGTAACTTTTAAATCAAATATGACAAAGATTCGGGATGGGGAAGAATAATGATAAAAGAATTACTTAATCAAGATACTGCACCGCACGCTACTAATGTTCTAGTTGGAAAGCTTGGTGATGTACTTATCAGAGCAGTAGGAAAACCATTTGACATGGCTATCAACTGGGGTAGAATCTACTCCCTATGGCCAGTACACCTTGAGACTGCATGCTGTAGTGTGGAATTTGGTGCTGCCTCTAGTCCTAGATATGATGTTGAAAGATTTGGTATCATAGAAGCATTTGGTTCTCTCCGGCAATGTGATCTTATTGTTGTAATGGGAACAATTACTAGAAAAATGGCTCCTAGATTGAGAATGGTCTATGATCAAATGCCTGATCCAAAGTATGTCATAGCAATGGGAGCATGTGCAATAACTGGAGGATTATACTTTGACTCGTATAATGTACTACCTGGAATTGATGGGATTCTTCCAGTTGACATTTATGTTCCTGGATGTCCACCACGACCTGAAACACTAATTCAAGGAGCTATGTTACTTCAAGAAAAAATAAAACGGATGAAGGCTAAATAGCCATGAGCTCTGGAACTGAAAAGGACATAGAAGTTAAAGATACTACAGAGGAACATTCTGAAAATTCTGAAAATACTACCAAATCTGATTCAATGTCAAAAGGTGAGGCAAAAAAGTTCTATGAAGAAAAAGGATTGGACTTGTCTCCGGATGTTCCTGTCAAGCCAAAACCAGTTCCAATATTTGAAAAATCATTGGCAGATAAAATTTCATCAAAGTTTGGAGATAAAATACATGTAGACTATGTAAGAGCTGACAGAATTAGGGTGACTACTAAAAAAGAAGACATAGTAGATGTTGCTAAATTTATACGGGATGAATTAAAGTATGATCATGCAGAATCTGTATCCGGAGTTGACTATCCGGATTCAAATGAAATTGAAGTTATTTATCATCTAGGATCTTATACTGATGAAAAACTTGGAAGACAAATTTTTGCACTTGCAACCCGAGTTCCAAGAGAAGATATTCCAAATCCAGGTTCTGATACAACAAGAACTCCGTCATTACGTGATGTGTTTTATAGTGTGGAATTTCATGAAAGAGAGTGTTTTGAAATGTTTGGCGTTTACTTTGAAGGTCATCCTGATATGAGAAGATTGCTTTTACCAGAAGATTGGGCAGATATACCGCCATTTAGAAAAGATTTCAAGATAAAGGGAAGATAATATGACAACACAACTACCTCCCGGAATGCATCTTGAGACAGTGGACGACAAAATAATGACACTTAACGTAGGTCCTCAACATCCTGGTTCTGGACATATGAGATTAATTATCAAAGTCGATGGCGATTACATTGTTTCTTGTGATCCTGATCCTGGTTATGTACATCGAGGAGAAGAAAAAATGGCTGAATATAGAAATTATATTCAAAACATTCCTCATCTTGAAAGGCCTGTAATACACGATTCTTCCAACATTTTGTATCCTTATTGTCTTGGAGTGGAAGAATTATTGGGAATTGAAGTTCCAGAACGTGCAAAATACATCAGGGTCATTGCAGCAGAACTGAATCGTTGTATCTATGTTCTATACTGGTTGGCCATCTACGGAATATTCTTAGGTCACTCTACTATGTTTATGTGGCCCGCAGGTGACAGAGAACTTTTCATTGATCTTTTAGAAGCAATGTCTGGTGCTAGAGTAACTCATGCATATCTAGTGCCTGGTGGAGTACGAAATGATTTGCCATCTAATTTTGAGGAGCGATGTTTACGTCAAGTTGAATATTTTGAAAAAAGACTCAAAGAATATGAAGCAGTATTCTATCAAAATCCTCTCTTGAAAGCAAGAACAGAGGGAAGTGGAATATTATCAAGAACTGACGCTATCCGACTTGGTACTACAGGTTCTGTACTCAGAGCATCTGGTGTTGATTTTGATGTAAGAAAAAAAGAACCATATGATGTCTATGAAAACCTAGACTTTCAAACAATAGTTATGAAAGAAGGAGACTCGTATGCAAGATCTCGGGTGCCTTATCTTGAGATGTTTGAAAGCTGTAGAATAATAAAAGATGCATTAAGAAAGATGCCAAAATCTGGTTCTGTGCGCACAAAACTAAAACCAAATCCAAAAGGAGGAAATGATGAAGTTTATCGTAGAATAGAATCTGGTAGAGGTGCAATTGGATATTACATTGTATCTAACAATAGACCAGAACCCTATAGAGTGAAGATAAGCGTTGGCTCGTTTAGAAATCTAATTTGTATGCCATATTTGTTAAAAGGAGAAAAACTAGGTAATATGCCGGCAGTTTATTGGGGTCTTAATTACTGGCCTGTGGAGGCAGATAGATAAATGTCAACTATTGCACCGCAGTTTAGGTTAAGTCGATTCATAGGTTCCTTATTTGATCTGATATTCTGGGTCATTCTGATCTTCAGTCTAGTTGGATTGCCAATAGTCTTTATCGTCTTGTTTTACATCAAGCTGCCTGTAATTAACAACCAACTGATGACACCTTATTTGGCAATGACATGGATGGCAGATCCATCGCGTACTTTGCCAATTGTCAAGAGCTTTATGCATACTACTATCTTCAAAGTTATGGCATTTCCAGGATTTGGGTTTGCTGCTTTGCTTGCTGCTGCAACAATATTTGTTGAAAGAAAATTCCTTGCAAAAATACAACTCCGCGTTGGTCCACTCTATTGTGGAAAAATAGAAGGAATATTGCAACTGATGGGTGATGGCTTTAAGCTAATGAGCAAAGAAATCATTATTCCTGCAAAAGCTGACAAGCCAATTTTCTGGCTCGGTCCATTGTTATTTGTTGGTGCCGCCGGTGCATTTGTTTCTCTTATTCCAGTTGCTCCGGGGTGGGTAGTTGCAAATCCAAATGTTGGACTTTTAGCAGTGTTTGCAGTAATTGGTTTCTTCCCGATAATTGCTGTACTTACTGCATGGGCAGCAAATAGTAAATGGACATTCATCGGAGGTCTTAGGGCACTCCATCAAATGGTTGCTTTTGAAATTCCATTGATACTTTCACTTCTTGGAGTAGTGATACTTTCTGGAAGTCTGAATCTTTCACAAATTGTAGTGTCACAAGAACACTATTGGTGGATAGCTTTTCTTCCAATTGGTGCTATAGTATTTTTCATTACCATATTGGCAGAACTTGAAAGAGTTCCATTTGATCTTCCTGAAGCAGAAAGCGAGATAGTTGCAGGATGGCTAACAGAGTTCTCTGGAATGATGTATGGATTAATTCAACTTGGAACCTATTTGAAACTATATGCATTTGCAGGATTGTTTGTAGTATTATTCCTTGGTGGTTGGAATGGCCCAATGGTCTGGCCACCGTTCCCACAGGATATAATAACTCAAGGAATTACAATTGGTCCTGTCACTGCCAAGTTCCCGGGATTACCACTCTTTGATCAGGAAATGCTTAATGGTACACTATGGTTTGTGATCAAGACTGTAGGAGTTATACTCTTAATTCTGTTACCGCGTGGAGTTTTCCCACGAGTCAGAATAGATATGATATTGCATACTGGTTGGTACAAACTAATTGGTCTTGCATTCATTAACATCTTTATAGCTCTCGGATTGCTATACGCAGGTGTCTTGGGACCTGGAGGATTGTTGCAATGAGTAATGTAATTGGAATAATACGTGCACTAAATTCCGGTGTAAAACATCTTGCGGTAAAACGATTTACATTACGCTATCCTGAACAGAAATTAAAATTTGTAGGTGATGGCTTTCAATTCAATCCAGAAACTGGAGTGGGAATTGCTGGGTTGAGAGGAAGGCACATACTATTCCATGAGCACTGTACTGGTTGTCAGCTTTGCTCGGTAGCATGTGAGGGGATAGCAGAGGCCATAAGTATGGTCAAGGTTCATGAGACGTGGAAGCATAACAAGAAAGCCATAATGCCACAGATAGATTACGGTAAATGTGTATTCTGTGGCTTATGTGTTGATGCATGTCCATTCTATGCACTCTACATGACCAACGACTATGAGCTTTCTTCTTTTACAAAATCTGCTTTAATTTACACCCCTGCTCAACTTGCCATAAAGCCAAAGATTTCACAAGATGTTGAAATAAAGATCGATGACAGGGGTGCTTCACATGGTTGACTCGGTATTTCTAGCTCTATCTGTTCTGACAATTGGTTCTGCAATTGTAGCACTCGAAATACGCTCTTTGATATATGGCTCAATCGCATTGATGCTTACATTATCTGGTGTTGCTGGATTCTTTCTGCTTTTAGATGCACCATTTGTAGCAATGTTCCAACTTTCAGTTTATGTGGGTTCAATTGCAGTTCTTATATTATTCACAGTCATGTTAGTCAGACGAGAACTTATTTTCAATAAGGTCGAAGACAAACGCAGAAGGTATGCTGGTATTGGATTGATGATTGTACTTATGTTGGGTATAGGAACAATAATCATTGGCTCTGGTCTGAAAACAATGGATACAAATTCGTCCGCAGTAGATTACAAAAAGATAGGGGAAGACTTTCTAACATATTATTCGCCTGCATTAATAGTGATGGCATTAATTTTGGCATCATCAATTATCGGGGCAATGACACTAGCAAGAAGGGAGGATGTTATAGATGACCAACGCACTGATTGATTTTATTCTAGTTTCAGTGGCATTGCTTGCCATTGGAATCTATGGAATTGCAGTAAAGAGAAATGCAATCCGTATGCTTTTTGGCATAGAGATGATTGTCAATTCTGCCAATCTCAATTTGGTAGCATTTTCAAGATACATACCAAACAGCCAAGGGCAAACATTTGCTCTCTTCTCAATCGCTATAGCTGCAGCAGAAGTTGCAGTCGGGCTGGCACTTGTGATTGTGGCATATAGGATGTACAGAAACATTGACATTGCAGACTTTAGGAGCTTGAAAGGGTAATGCAATTCGTACTATTGCAGGCTCTGTTACTGCCACTATTGCTCTCTCCGGTTGCATATTATATCGGACGCAAGTCTGGGCCTACTGCCGCAGCATTGTTTAGTTTTGGGTTGCTGCTGTATTGCACTGTACTAGTCATTATTCCGGCGCTTTCAGGAAGCTATGAAGAACATTACAAATGGACTCAACTATTTGGAGAATTTGGTTTATTGCTTGACGGCCTTGCTTCTCCGTTTGCAATCATAATATACCTAATATCGACTGTATTGGCACTCTTCTCAAAACCGTATATGGTTTCCAGAATTACTACCATATTTGAAGAACGAATGAATTCTGAAAAACAACTGGTAGGAGGCGGTACTGAACTGATAGAATCCTCTTCTCTAAAAAGTCACGTTAATCACCAAATTGGAGCATACTATGCACTCTTCCTAGTGATGGCAATGGGTATGCTTGGAACCGTACTTGCAACCAATTTGATAGAATTTTATGTCTTCTTTGAGGTCATGCTTATTCCGGCATTTTTCATGCTAGCAATTTGGGGGTATGAATCAAGACGAAGAGTAGCATTACTGTTCTTTTTCTGGACTCATGTTGGTGCTGTTATTCTTTTGCTTGGTTTTCTTTCAATCGGTCTCAGTGTTGGCAGCTTCAATTATGCAGACATCAAAACACATGGTATACCGCCGCATATTCTCGCACTTGCAGCCGTTGCAATCATAGTTGGGCTTGCAGTAAAGATGGCAGCATTTGTAGTACACATGTGGTTGCCACATGTGTACCGGGCTTCACCAACACCCCTTAACGCACTGTCCTCTGGAGCTATGTTAGGAGTTGGTGCATACGGACTCTTTAGATTGATAGTAATGTTAATGCCTGCTCAATACGAACACTTTGCTCTGGCCTTGAATATTTGGGGCTTGATAACTATGATCTATGGCGGAATAATGGCACTGGTGCAAGATGACATTAGAAAATTATTTGCTTATTCTAGCATTAGTCAAATGGGATATATTTTATTTGGAATTGGTTCTGTTTCTGCACTTGGCCTTTCTGGTTCTGAACTGTTCTTTATCTCTACCAGTCTGGGAAAAGTAATCTTGTTCATGATGGTTGGCGCAATAATTTTGCAAGTTGGAACTCGTAGCATAACAAAGATGGGAGGTCTTGCAGGAAAAATGCCGATAACAGCAGTTTGCGCAATGATTGGTGCCCTTACTCTCATGGGTATTCCACCAACTAGTGGATTCATGGCAGAGTGGACAATGTTTTATGGTGCACTCCAAACTGCAATTCAACAAGGCTCAATGATACGAATGGTTACATTTGGTCTAGGTTTGGTTGCAACTGTAATTACAATGGCATACATACTATGGATGATAAAACGAGTCTTCTTTGGAAAACTTCCAGAACATCTGGAAAAAACAAAAGAAGCCAACTGGTATGTTACAGGCCCAATGATGGTCTTGGCAGGATTTAGTGTTGTTATTGGAATATATCCGGACATATTTTTTAACCAAATAATTCCTTTCATGAAGGGATTGGTGGGGATTTAGAAAATGGCAATTTTATCTTTTGATTTCATTTCTGGATTGGGAGACCTTCGAGTATGGGCAATTTGGATACTGCCATTTATTGCAGCTGTTGTAATACCAGCTGTTGGAAAAGCTTCCAAACGTGCAACTGGCTTTGTTGCAGTAGCATTTGCTCTTGCAAGTGCAATCTCTGCCATGACCCTTCTTCCGGCAGCCCTTGGTAATCATGAGATACACAACCAAATTCCTTGGATCTCATCAATTGGACTAAAGGCTGGAGTTTTAGCTGATCCACTTGCTGTACTGATGAGCAATGTTGTTGCTTGGATTTCATTTTTGATATTTGTATATAGTACTGGATACATGAAAGGAGACAAGGATCTAACTAGATTCTTCTTCTGGATGGCATTCTTCTTGGGTTCAATGCAGCTTATTGTTTTGTCTGATAACTTTTTGCAACTCTTCTTTGGTTGGGAAGGAGTAGGCCTTGCATCATATGCATTGGTAGGATTTTGGTATAGGGACAAGAAGAAGGATTATGTTGGAACAGAAGGACGACACGTGCTTGGTCTCATAGACTATTATTCTCCGACTCATTCTGGAATGAAGGCATTCATCATGACCAAGGTTGGTGATATCATGATGCTGGCTGGCATGTTCCTGATCTTTGCATTTGCAGGTACCTTTGGATTTAGGGAATTAACTGAAAATACTAGCTGGGCAACTGCCATGTCTGCACAGCATTTGTTGATTCCGGCCGCTGTCTTGTTGTTTGGTGGCGCAATAGGAAAATCTGCACAATTTCCACTAAATGAATGGCTACTTGAAGCAATGACAGGACCTACTGCAGTTTCAGCACTCATTCATGCTGCAACAATGGTAAAGGCCGGTGTATTTTTGGTAGCAAGATTAGCTCCTCTATTCTTTGCATTGGCTGCAATTGGAATCAATATGGATCAGTTCTTTGAGGTAATAGCATGGGTAGGGGCAATAACTGCACTTCTTCTTGCTACACAAGGAATGGTACATCCGGAAATAAAGAAAGTTCTTGCATACTCTACTGGTTCTCAGATAGGATACATGATGATGGCTCTCGGTGTTGCTGGTCTTTCAAAACAATTTGTTGATGGTTATACAGCTGGATTCTTCCATTTGATTTCACATGCCATGTTCAAGGCATCGTTGTTCATGGCTGCGGGTTCTATATTACACGTTGTAGGTTCTAGGTTTATGACCGATATGGGAGGTCTGAGAAAATACATGAAAAAGACCTATATCTTCATGTGGGCAGCCGGTCTCGGCTTGATGGGAGCTCCATTTATCACAACAGGTTTCTGGAGTAAAGATGCCATATTTGCAGCAGTTTATCAATCAGGTAACACCTGGGCACTTCCATTATTTACAATTGCAGTAGTCACTGCAGTGATAACGGCATTCTATACAACCAGGATGATTGGATTAGTATTCTTTGGTAATAAAAGCAAGCATATTGAAGAATTAGAAAAGGAAGGACACCATGTACACGAAGCTGGTCCTTCAATGTGGGTTCCATATGGAATACTTGCTGTATTGACAATTGGAGTAGGTGTAATGGGTCTTGCATTTGAACACCAGATACATGATCTCTTTGTTAATTACTTGGGTTCAACCTTTGGAATAAAGTCTGATGTTGGGGCTGTTGCAATTGGATCACAACCATTACTTGGCGGATTCCTAGAAGGTGTCAATCCTATAGCTCTTATGGCCTCACTGGCTGCATTTGCAATTGGATTTGGACTGGGCTATGTCTTCTATATTGGAAGATTTGCTGATCCGGTTAAATTTGTAAATTCAAACATATTCTTTTACGCTATTCACAAGTTCTTCCTAAACAGATGGTATCTCAATGCATTAATCTATTGGGGGTTTGTGGTAGCCCCGCTATACATTGCAAGGGGTCTCTACAAGTACTTTGAGAATATTGTATTAGAGGGATTCAATGTGGTTCCAGAGAAGACTATGGCTGGAGGTGCAAGAATAATGCAGGCTACGCAGACAGGAGTTTCTCAATCTTATCTTTACATCTTTGGGGTAGGTATACTAATCGTAGTATTCCTGTTGTTAATTTAGGAGATAGAAAATGATAGACTTTACATCAACACCAATCATGTTAACTTTGATACTTGGAGCAGTGGGAGTACTAATTCCAGTAATTAATGTAGCAAGAAAAGAAAAAGGTTCATCTGTTTATGGTGCTATAACTCTTGGCGCATTACTTGCAGCAATTGGATTTGTTATCTACCAAATAATTACAAAACACGTAACCCAGTCTGCAATTTTCTCATCAAATGTTCTAGTTGATGACAAGTTTGGATCATTCTTTGCAATTGCAATGTTGATTGTTGGAATAATGACAACAGTTGGCTCGTTTAGCTATATGCGTAAAAGAGCCAATCCTGCAGTATACTATTCATTAATTCTACTTTCGTCAGTTGGAATGATACTGATTGCATACTCTACTGATCTTGTAATGCTGTTCATTGCATGGGAACTCATGAGTATCCCAACATATGTCTTGGCTGGATATCTCAAAAAAGATCCCTCGTCAAATGAAGCCGCAATCAAATATTTCCTATTTGGTGCGTTATCATCTGGAATCATAATCTATGGAATTTCAATTGCATATGGTCTAACTGGCTCTACAAACATAGAACAGGTAATTGTTGGGTTCTCAAAGCTTGGACCCGACATGATGCCTCTCGCAATACTTGCTGTTGGCATGTTCATAGCTGGTTTTGGATTCAAAATAGGACTAGTTCCATTCCACATGTGGTTGCCTGATGCATACGAAGGCGCTCCTCCAACAATAGCTGCATTACTTGCAGCTGGTACAAAGAAAGCAGGTTTTGCTGCCGCCCTGAGAGTAATAATCATGGGTGCAATAGCACTCAATCTTCACTGGGCGTTTGCACTTGCAGTCATTGCCATTGTGACCATGACTGTAGGAAACTTGGCCGCAATCAAACAAAGAAATCTCACAAGAATGCTGGCTTATTCCAGCATCGGACAAGCAGGATACATTCTGATTGGTCTCAGTGTAGCGCCAGTCTCACCCATTGGAATTCAGGCCTCGTTGTTCCACATCTTGAATCATTCTGTAATGAAGGCATCTACTTTCATTGCTGTTGCAGGAATAGTTACAACTCTTGGTGTTACTCATATTGAAAAGATAAAAGGTCTTGGCAAAAGAATGCCTATCACTGCACTCGGTCTTACAATTTCGTTACTTGCACTAGCTGGTGTACCACCACTTAATGGATTTTGGAGTAAACTAATGTTGTTTGGTTCTGCAATAGATGCGGGTCATACTTTGTCATGGGCTCCATATCTTGCAGTGGCAGGAGTTCTTAACAGTGCACTCTCACTTGCTTATTATGGTTGGATAATTAGAAAAATGTACTTTGAAGAAGGAGAGTCAAACAAGAGACTAAAGGAACCAAAATCAGTAATTGCAGTTATGATATTCTCAATAATCTTCATAGTTGGAATAGGTATCTATCCAGATCCAGTTATCGAATTTGCAAAATCGGCTGTTCCTATTATGAGTGGACTGCCAGTTATACACTAAGCATAGTCAAGTCTAGAAGACTTTCTAATCTTGTTCTAGCAGGACCGTCATTAATTTTTCTTAATGCTGTCTTTGCTTTCTTGGAATAATTGTTGAGCATTATATCCATCCGGTCAAATACAATGCGCGGATCAGAGCTTTTCTTGATCAGTGTATTGAATAACTTGTCTTCATTGTTCCAGTCTTGCAAATCATCTCTAATTTGATATGCTATTCCCATATTTTTGCCATATTCTGCAAGTGCTAAAATTTGTTCTTCTGTACCTCCGCCTAATATGGCTCCAATCTTTGCCGCTGCTTCGAATGCAGTAGCTGTCTTGTACTCCATCACCTTGACATAGTCATCAAAAGTAACATCTTCACTTGTCTCTAATCTAGTTTCAATCATCTCTCCCTCACTCATCATCATTGCAGTAATTGCAAGTTCTCTTCCTATTCTTGCATTATCCAGACGAGATGAAATATTCAAAATTAAACCTAAGACAAAATCTCCTGTTATGATGCTGGTGTTATATCCGTACTTTATATGAAAAGGATCCTTTCTTCTTCTTAGAATTTCATTATCGATGATGTCATCATGAATTACAGACTCGGTGTGTAATAGTTCTACAGCACATGATGCAGAATATGCATTTCCATCACACTTTCCTACACTTTCTGCAGACAAGATGAGAATTAGCGGTCTTATTCTCTTACCGCCTTCTAGAGAATACTGCAACGGCTCGAAAAATTCTGAGGCAGAATATAGCTCTAATTCTTGTTTGATTGCATCGTCAACCTTGGCTATGTAATTTTCAAAGTCTTTTATGAGCGGATTTATTTCAAAATTCTTTCTATCCAAGAATTTACACTAGCAACCGTAACCCTAGTTAGAATATTAATGCTTTTGAAAGGTGGTGCTCCAGCCGGGATTTTCATCATAAAGAATTTGAACCCGGGTCGTAGGATTGAAAGTCCCACATGCTTGACCGGTCTACACCACTGGAGCCCAAATTGCATCCTATTTTATATCCATAAAATCCTTTTGAAGCCATTCCAAAGATTTTTTTATTGCTGGAATTTGACAATTATTATGAGTTCTCTTATTACAAGAATTGACAAGATAATTGAAGATCAGAGTTTGTTAAAGCACAAATTCTATGTAATGTGGAATGAAGGCAAGTTATCAATAGATGCTCTTAGCGGTTATTCAAAAGAATATTTTCAGCTAGTAAAATCCGTTCCATCATTTGTAGGACAAGTGATGGAGAATAGTCCATCTGAAATCAAGAATAAAATTGCCGCGAATAGAGACGAGGAGTCTGAACATATAGAACCATGGATAAAATTTGCAGCAGCATTAGGAGTGTCACAAAATGAACTAAGACAATATGCAGGCCTTGACTATACACAACAAGCCATTTCAAATCTTTCATGTCTGATGAATACATTTGAGGGCGGGGCTTCTGCGATGTATGCTTTGGAGCAAGAAATACCAAAGATTAGCTTATCAAAAATAGATGGACTGAGAAAATTCTATGGTCTTTCAGATGATGATGCAATAGAATATTTCAGACTTCACGCAGAAGCTGACATACGACATGCTGCTCTCTGGAGAAAAATCTTGGAAAAAACTCCTGCATCTAGAGAAGACGAACTAGTGGAAATAGCTAGCAAATCATTGGCGGCTCAAAACCTCTTACTTGACAGCTGTTACAATGCTTACTGCTAACCTCTATACTATTTTATAGCGCATGTCAATTTGCTCTTTCGTAGGGCCCATAACTCAGCTTGGTAGAGTAACCGGCTCATAACCGGTGAGCCAAGGGATCGAAGCCCTTTGGGCCCACTATTTGGTTTCTTCCAGTCTGTGACATTATCTTTGGTTACTGAATGTATCTGATGTGGTACTGATAAATAATGAACGAAAACATGGAAATAAAATTTTTCATTGTAATATACTAATTTTAAAATAAGCAGTAAATTATCCTCCATTGGCCGCAATGAAGAATCAGAGTTATAACTGACACTATGATGTGAAGGCATTTGTCTGAGCTGCCTCTCTTTTGAAAATAACTTGATAAGTTTTGTACAAAAATGTGTTCGTAAAATTTTATAGAGTATATATAAAGCGCATATTTAAACACCGAAATGCCTCAAACAAAACCTATTGTAAGCATAGAAAATGTTGTGGCATCAGCTTCAGTTGATCAAAGAATTGATCTTAATGTAATAACTCAAACATTTCCTGATGTTGAATATCATCCTGATCAATTTCCAGGTTTAGTTTTTCGAATAAAATCACCAAAGACTGCAACATTGATCTTCAGTTCTGGAAAAATGGTTTGTACTGGAGCAAAATCTGAAGAACAGTCGATCAAGGCAGTGCGTAGTGTTGTTCAAACATTGCGAAAAGGTGGAATTAAGATAAAAAAAGATGCAGTAATTGTAATTCAGAACATGGTTGCTTCTGCTAATCTTGGTGGTAAGATACATCTGGAACAAGCTGCAAGAAGCCTTCCACGAAGTATGTATGAACCAGAACAATTTCCTGGTCTAATACATAGGATGATTGATCCAAAAACTGTTATACTGTTGTTTGCGTCTGGAAAACTTGTCTGTACTGGAGCAAAAAAAGAATCAGATGTTTACAGATCAGTACATAATCTGCATACACTTTTAGAAGAAAAAAAATTAATGATCTACGAAAGCTAAGTACATCTACTTGATTTTTGATGAATCTACTTGTTTTTTAATTCTGCCAAGAGTCTGTTCATCCAAAATATTTTCAGTGTGTAAAATATTGGAAATGGTAAGTATGTCCGTAATTTCATACAATTTTACTTTTTCAGCCTCTAGATTTTCACGTGCACCTTCAAGTCTATTGACTATTACAAATGCCGAGTCTACTACTATTTTGGCGTCTTTTAGAGCTTTGATAGCACCAAGTAGTGAATGACCTGTTGTTCCAACATCATCTACTAGAACCACTCTTGATCCTTCTGGTATTTTTCCCTCTATGAGGCTGCCAGTACCATAGTCTTTTATTTTTTGTCTGATGTAAATCAAAGGTTTCACAGTTTCCATGGCCAAAGCGGATGATATTACAAGCCCTGATGTTGGAACTGATGCGATGTAATCAAAACTATCTAACCCTATTTTTTCTGATATTAAATTCTGAACAGCCTTTACCATCTCTCTGAATTGGTGTGGAAAACTTGGTACTAGTCGAAGATCTATGTAGTATACACTATCCTTTCCGCTTGAAAGCCTGAAGTTTCCAAACTTGATTGCACCACTCTCTTGCAAAAATATTGCAAATTCTTTGACAAAATCCACTGAAAAATTTACCGAACTAGATTTATTTTAACTGTCCCTTCGGTATGGTATGCCTGAAATTTGGCTTAGCTATGGGTCTACCGATGTTGTTCTTGATGTTAGGGCGGAGAATCTAGAAAAACAAATAGAATCTGGAGGTGTAAACTTGAGCGATTCTGAGATTGCCTCAAAATTAGAATCTCTTGACATGTCAAAACCAACAGAATTTGTTATAATGGAACATTCCAAAACAATTCAAAAAATTATTTCTGTTTTATTGGATATATGCACAAAAAAATCTCTGCCAAAACCAAAATTCTTAGTGGACAAGTCAAACTTGAATTTTGTAAAAAATGTTTTGTCTGATCCTACAATTTCTATATCTGAATTAGATGCATCTCAATTTTCTAATGCTAATTTGATTTTTATTGGAGAAATGGAATTTGACGGACTATTTGGATATAATACTATGTCCACTAAACTACTGCGAAGATTTGGCAGGGACAATATGCTTGAGGCATATGAAAAAAGAGAAGGAAATCTTCCGCTTCCTGGTTATGAGTTACAAACTATGCAAGTTGCAAAAAAATTCACTGATAGCTTTGAAATATCTTCTATCGAAATTGTAGCAAATAAGACAGGTGTAATTGATATCGCTGCAGGTCATCCATCCTCTACCTTCTCATTGACAAAATCTTTGTCATCTAGTGCAATACATGAGAATGAAAAACATAGAGTAGCAATTGTTAGTACTGGAAAAGAGGCAAGCAATGAGACACTGAGCAGATCACTTTCCTCCATATGGAATTGTTCAAGTGCAATAAAAGAGGAAGGATTGGTAATACTTCTTGCAGAGTGTAAAACTGGATTGGGTTCTGATGCAATTCAGCAATATGTTGAGGGACGAATGAGTTTGGATAGGCTGAAAAATCCTTCCAAATATGTGGATGGATTGGAAGATTTGCTATTTTTGACAGAAATGCGCAAGAAATTTGGGATAGGCATTGTATCAATTTTGCCATATCTTTATACAAAAGATAAATTAGAAATGATTCCATTTAGTGGTGCAAAGGAAACCATGGATTATGTTCTTAAAACATATGGTGACAGGCAAAAGATTACAATTATTCCTGATGGCTCTCACATCTTATTACGGTAAAATGGAGAATGGTAATGGTGCACAAAGAAACGCAAGTGCAATAACAAGTCCAAACATTTTTTTTCTTTTTTGCGATAATGGTGATATGTCATCTAATGGTTTGACGTCCTGACTTCTCATGCTAAACATCAATACAAACAATGCCATGATGTAATACCCAGTTGATGCAAGAATTCCTATGCTTACATATGTCAAAATTCTGTGCCACTTGATACCAAATGTAGCTCTTGCAATGTGACCGCCATCAAGTTGCCATGCTGGAAGAAGATTGAGAAATGTTATGAGGAATCCAAACCATGCTGCCAATAACACTGGTGACATTACAAGTTCTTGATTTGGTACATGTTTTCCAACAAGGAATACTGTAGCATCCATTATTATGCTAGAATGTAGATCTATCAGACCTGATTTTTCCAAGAGTGCATTAGCTTGTGTACTCGGTATCATCGGTGACAAGTATGCACCATATGTGGAAACAATTATTGCTACAACAAAGCCTGCAATTGGGCCAGAAATTCCAACATCAAACAGTATGTTTCTGTTTATAATCAAACCACGCGACATTATGAGCGCTCCAAAAGTTGGTACAAAACCTAGTACTGGAATTCCCGGAATAAAATATGGCCAACTAATTCTAAGTTTATGTCTCTTTGATGCAATCATGTGGCCAAGCTCATGGATACCAAGTATTCCAATCAATGAGGCAGTGTAAAGAATTGCTATGTAAAATGGGTCATTCCCTTTTACAACGGAATTAATACTGATGGCTCTATAGTATCCATCAACTAATACTGTAACTATTGTAGCAACAAATAACGCTCTTGGAATCCACGATCGGCGTGACTTTGGAGGTTCAAATCTTGAAACCAGTACGAATATTCTCCCAGAATTTGATTCTAGTCTGGCAATCATGTTTTTTGACTCCATGTGCTGAACTAGCTGGCGAAACTTTTCAGTTACATTGTTTCCCGAAATTTCAATTTGTAATACGGTTGGACTTTGATTAAATCCAACTATGGTAAAATACGAGGAAACCGCTGATAAAACTTCATCAAGAGTTGATATATTTGACTATGTGTCTTTTACTGTAATTATTTCTTTTATTTTTGCTTAAAGTTAAATAATTAATAATTCCAGTATCATTATAATGCAGGTAGCATTACGAGAGATTGGTAATTGCGTTATTCGTAGATGTGATCTATCTGATTTGATTCCAACTATGGAGATAAACCTCAAAACACTGCCTGAGCACTATTCAGATTATTTCTATGAAAGTCTACTTGCTGAGCTGCCTGAAGCATTTCTAGTAGCTGAGGTGGAAAATAATCTTGTAGGATACATAATGTGTAAAATCGAATATGGTTTTTCAAATTTCAAAAAACTCGGCTTTGTAAAAAAAGGTCATGTTGTATCAGTTGCGGTATTAAATGAGCATCGAAGAAAAGGTATTGGGGAAGGACTAGTTCAGGAAGCAATTGCAGGGGTAAAACTAAAAAAATCAGATGAGCTGTATCTTGAGGTTCGGTGTAGTAATAATGATGCCGTAAGGCTCTATGAAAAACTTGGATTTATCATAAAACAGCGACTAAAGGCATATTATCGTGACGGCGAGGATGCGTATCTCATGGCAATTGAGTTTGCTTACTAGCTTAAGATAAATAAGTCACAAAAAGACTCCTAGCTTATGACAAGGCAGCGAACTATTGGAATAATGATATTTGTCTTGGCAATCGTAGGCTTTTTTCTCTATGCATATCTGCTGATGCTCTCTGAATGGAGTCCTATTGTACTACAACTTTCAGTGCTTATGGCAGTGGGAGGAATTCTTGGAGTAATTTCTTGGATTGGATACAATATGGCAACCTCAAGACCATCTCCTTCATCTCTTGTGACAGATGACAAGTAATCATTTGGATATGGCTGCATCCACTACTGCCTGATAAAATCTTGGACCTACAGGCCGTACAATTTTTGCACCCAGTATTTCAGATTTGATACTTACAACGCTTAGAAAATGTTGTGACGCTAACGATGAAACCTGATCTTTTTTTTCTGCATGGGTATGGCAATAGTAATGTATCACAGCTTTTTTCTTTGCAGCCTTGATGGCAGACTCGAGAAACTCATCTGATCTTTCTGGTAATAACATTAGAATTCTGTCTCCAACATCGTGTAATTTTTCTTCTATCACTCTTGACGCATCTCCTTCTATTGACTCAACAGTTCCTTTTAGTTTATTCAATAATATGTTCTCAGAACATAATCTAGCTGCATCAGGATTGATATCAATATTATATACATGACACTTTTTCTTTTTTGCTGCTACGATGGAAAACATTCCGACTCCTCCAAACATGTTGATTATTGTTTCTCCATCCTCCACGATCTCTGCAATTCTTTCTCGTTCTGTTGAAAGTCTGGGTGAAAAAAAGGCTTTTTCCACATCTACTTTGAACCTACAACCATGTTCCTTGTATTCCGTCTCAGTTTTGTCATCTCCTGCCAAAAGCTCTAACTTTCTTATTCTATAGTCTCCTTCTACTGGGGATGATTGGTAATAAACTGATTTTGCTGTCTTTACCTTGTCTAAAAGAACCTCGCCAATTATTTTCCTCTTAGACAAAAGGGAATCTGGGACTCTTAATATGATGATATTTCCTATCTGATCAAATGCGCCATAAAGCTCCTCTGCTTCCGCTTCTGTGAGGATTCCATCTACTGCTTGTTTTAACATCTTTGTCAATTTCTATAGTAAAACTTTCCAGACTGTTTCTGTTCTCTGTCTAACCTGCTTTCCAGTTTGTTTACTCTGGGTCTCATGCTTGTCTCGTCTCTTCTATATGTCATGTCCAGTGATCTCAAGAATTCATTCATGCCATCCACCTTTGGTTTTGGAGTTGTTGCGTGACCTTCTCTTCCAGGTGTTCCATGGAATATGACAATTGAATCAGAGATCAAATCCATAAGCTGAATATCATGATCAACTATAATTGCAGACTTGCCATAAGATCTCACAAATCTCTGAATAAGTTTTGCTACTGCTATTCTGTCCTCTACATCTAAGAACGCAGAAGGTTCATCAAGTGCATAGACATCAACTTTCTGTAAAAGGCATGCCCCAATCGCCACCTTTTGAAGTTCTCCACCAGACAAGTTTTTGACAGACTTGTTGTATAGTTTTTTTATCTTCATAGGGTTGATTATGATTTCTTCTTCTGGGGTTTCTTGTATTGATCCGCCGTATGCTTTCTCAAGAAGAGAAATTACTTCAATGTCAAAGTCATTTGTTAGATATTGTGGTTTGTAGGCAATCTTTACCTTGGTTTCTATATTTCCAACATCTGGCTTTTCAACACCTGCTATCATCTTCATCATGGTTGTTTTCCCTAATGCATTGGCTCCGACAATGCCCAAGACCTCGCTTTTCTTAACCCTGCCTGCCTCAATTGATAAAGAAAAGTTTGCGAATTTCTTCTCTAGATTTGGATAATTGATGATATTTTCAATTGTAATAAATTCATCTGTTGATGTGGATGCATCAAACTTGAATGCAGCATCTCTGAATCTGACATTCTCGTTTGGAAGATAACCGTCAAGAAATACGTTAATTCCGACCTTGGTAGAAAGCATATTTGCAACTATGCCATATGCTGCGGGCTCGCCATAAAGGATCTCGATAAAATCACTCAGATAATCTAGCAGTGTTAGATCATGTTCTACTACCATGACACTTTTTCCAGCCTTGGCAAGGTCCTGGATTACTCTTGCAACTCCAATTCTCTGAAAGACATCATTGTACGATGATGGTTCATCAAAGAAATAAAAGTCGGATTCTCTTGATGCTGCAACTGCAACTGCAATTCTTTGTAACTCTCCTCCACTCAAGTCTGTAATCTTATTTTCCAAAGAATTTTGCAAGCCAAGTTGTTGTATTAGATCTCGTGCCTTTCCACGTTCATCATATTTTTCTAAAAGTTCTTTTGCATTTCCATCAAATACCTTTGCCAAGTTGTATACTTGCTGAGGTTTTATGGATGCCTTTAACTCGTTATTTGCTATTTTTTCAAAATGCGGTTTAAGCTCAGTACCTTGAAAGTGTTTTAAAATTTGACTCCATTCTGGAGGTGTGGCATAATTTCCCAAGTTTGGTCTCAAGTTTCCAGATAATATGCTAACTACAGTACTCTTTCCTATACCGTTTCTTCCCAGAAGGCCCATGACCTGACCTTTTTTCAAACTTGGGATTCTGTAAAGCCTGAATGCGTTTTGACCGTACTGATGAATCTTATCTGTCTTTAGTTCTTCTGCTAAATTGACAATCGTTATTGCATCAAACGGACAAACCTTGACACAAATTCCACATCCATTACAAATATTTTCATCAATCTGGGCCTTGGCAGTTTCTTCATTTAGTATTATACAGTCTGAACCCATCTTGTTTACTGGACAATATTTGATACATTCTAGACCGCATTTTTTGGTTTGGCAATTTTCCTTGTCAAGTACTGCAACTCGATGAGTCATACGTACTTACTTTTTTTCTTAATTTATATCTCTATCAAGGGCTCTGCTAACTTATCGAGAACATAGGGTCTCGACAAGTTAGCAGAACCCTATCAAGCAAGATTAATACATAACATTAGAAACCAAAGAAACTAAGCCGGCCACAGCGTTGGGGTCCGACCCGGTCCCATACCGAACCCGGAAGTCAAACCCAATGTCGCTACTGTGTTACTAAGGTGCGAGAGCCCTTGGGAAGCAGTAGTGCTGGCGCCTTTTACTATTCTAAAGCAACAGAATTGGGAGACGCATTCCATGTAGTTTCTATGGGTGTATTTTTGTCAAAGCCTCGTTTTTGTGCATCATCTGGAAAGTTATCGATGTATTCTGATACTAGATCTCTTACGATTCTATCTACTTCTGTAACTGAAGATACATCTATGAATAATGACTGTATTTCATTGCATCCTATGACATAGCCATTTGCGTTAGGTGTTATGGTAAAGGTAATTTTGTGTAGTTTTTGGTTATTTGTCATATACTGTATATGTTTACAAAACCTAAAAAAGATCACGATCAGTTACTGATACTATGAGTAACTGTAGCATATGCGGAGAAAAATTCTCTGATGACATTAGGTTCTTAAACCACATGATGGAAAAACATGGATTTCGAAATCCAAATGTTGGAACGCCTGATAGAAACAGTCGAGGATATTAGTTTTTAGAACTTTATTGTTATTTTTTTACTGTTGGAAAATAAACTTCTTGTTCTCATGAAAAAAGCCTTTGGTGTTTTGCAATCTTGACTATAATTAGAAGATGAATGATAGTTTAGATGTTCTCTTGATCTACTGGTTAAGATATTGAAAAAGAGTGGTAAGATTGCTGCCCTTCCTCCATATGCTGTATTTTTTTCCATGAACCAGAACATTTTGGTAGAATCATAATTGCAATCAAAAACCTCTGATTTTATTTTCATCCCGATGTCAGAATAATGACCAACAATCAAGATCTTGTCTTTAGCAAAGATGTGTATAACACTTGCAAATTTAGAACAAAGGTAGCATCTGTCATCATAAATGACAAGAGGGAAGAGATCTCTTATATTCATATTTTTTCTACGTTGACTTTGGATTAATATTTTGTGAAATAACTTTTTATTTACTTCAAACGCGTTAAAAAACATGAATTTGAATTCTAGTAGAAATTTTAAGATTCAAATTTTGGAATGAGCATGACCTTAAATTATTATCATATCTTCAAAAAAGTAAAAGAAGCACGGAAACTTGTGATTAAAGGAATCACTGCTGCTGGCTCTGGCCATCCCGGAGGTTCATTCTCAATGGCAGAGATCCTGGGCTGTATGTATTTCAAATTCTTAAACTATGACCCGAAAAATCCTCTATGGGAAGACCGGGATAGGCTTGTGTTATCAAAAGGTCATGCCTCGCCTGGTTTGTTTTCTAATCTTGCTGTATCTGGATTTTTTGCTAAATCTGAAATGGAGACTCTGAGAAAATTTGGAAGCAAATTACAAGGTCACCCTGATTTTAAGTGTCCCGGAGTTGAATTTTGTGGCGGATCACTTGGATTAGGATTGTCATTTTCTATTGGAATGGCGCTGGCTGCACGAATTGACGGAAAAAATCATCACATCTATACAATAATTGGTGATGGTGAATCTGATGAAGGACAAATTTGGGAGGCTGCCATGACTGCACCCAAATACAAAGTGGACAATCTAACAGTTTTCTTGGATAGAAACTTCATTCAACAAGATGACTATACGGAAAGAGTAATGCCTCTTGATGAAGAACTTGTAAGTGATGATATTTCTGAGATGTGGAAAAATGCTGCAAGATGGAAGGTGGGGGATAAATGGAGATCTTTTGGATGGAATGTCTTAGAAATAGATGGTCATCGCATAGAACAGATCTCCAAAGCAGTAAATTCTGCTTTACAAACTAAGGGAGCTCCATCGATTATCATTTCTCGTACTATAAAAGGTAAATCTGTAGAACACATGGAAGATAACCCAAAATGGCATGGCGTTGCACCGAATTCGCAGATGTCTCCAATAATTGATCTAGAATTAGATTGTCAATTTTTGATATCTCCATCTATAATTGCAGGAGATATGACTAATTTGGAAAACGAAGTAAAGAGAGCATCTCTTGCAAGAGCAGACTTTATTCACCTTGATGTGATGGATGGTGTGTTTGTACCAAATAAGACATTTGATCACGAAAAAATAAAACAACTAAGACCGATTACCCCAATTCCTTTTGACACACATCTTATGATAACAGAACCAGTAAAGCATGTAAAAAACTATGTCGATGCAGGATCTGACATAATTACAGTACATGCTGAAGTCTGCAACGAATCAAGTTTTGGAGAAATTCATGATATTCTACGCTCAAATTCTGTAAGTGTTGGACTTGCAATCAATCCTGATACGGAGCTACCTCAGTGGTCTGAAAAATTTATTCCAGATTTGGATCAGCTAATAATAATGTCGGTGATTCCAGGAAAATCAGGCCAGAAATATATGGAATCTACACATGAAAAGACACAACGAATAGCCAAACTCCTGTCTGAACAAAAATTTGATGGTCTTATTGAGGCAGACGGGGGGGTGGATTTGACAAATGTGGAATCATGTTTCTTTGATGGTTCAAGAGTATTCGTAGGCGGAAGCGCAATAATAGGACAAAAAGATGTCAGATCCACAATTGTTGAATTCAGAAGGAAACTAATGCATGCAAGAAGAAAACTCTTGATTAACAAGGCGTACAGTCTTGGAGGCACTGATCTTGTAAAAAAATGGATAGATCTACATGAGGTAGGTAAAAAGAAGACTGAACTTTTACAAATAGCACAGGAGGCAGGTTTTACATGACAGAATTTGCTGACATGAGAACCGTTTATGGTGAAACACTCATCAAGTTAGGAGATGAAAATCCTGACATTGTAGTAGTTGGCGCGGACACTACAGACTCACTAAAGACAAAACCATTTGGAAAAAAATTCCCAAATAGATTCTTTAATGTTGGCATTGCTGAAGCCAACTTGGTTACCATGGCTGCGGGTCTTGCAAATGAGGGTAAAATTCCATTTGCAAGTACTTATGCTGCCTTTCTTCCTGGCAGGTGTGTTGACCAGATACGTAATGCAATAGCATATCCGTCAAGAAATGGAAAAAATGGATTGAATGTGAAAATGGTTGTATCTCATGGCGGTCTCAGTGTGGGTCCTGATGGAGGCTCTCATCAACAGATTGAAGATATTGCAATAATGAGGGTCATTCCAAATCTCAAGGTCTTTGTTCCTGCTGACACTGTATCTGTGGAAAAACTTACTCGACTTTTTGTACAAGTTTATGGGCCGTGCTATATGAGACTGGCCAGATCAAAAACACCTGTAATTTATTCAAAAGAACAAGAATTCCAGATAGGTAAAGGAATTGTTCTACGAGATGGATCTGATTGTACTCTTGTTGCATGCGGCATAACTGTTAGTATTGCTCTTGAGGCTGCAGACTCTTTAAAGCAAGAAGGAATCTCATGTAGAGTCATTGACATGTTCTCAATCAAACCAATTGATTCTGAAATCTTAGAAAAAGCAGCCCGTGAGACAGGAGGAATAGTTACATGTGAAGAACATAATGTGATGGCAGGGTTTGGTTCTGCAGTTACAGAAACAATCTCTGAAACATATCCTGTTCTTGTAAAACGTATAGGGGTAAAGGATCATTTTGGTGAATCTGCAAGAGATGGTGAGATTCCACTCTTACTTGAAAAACATGGTATTACATCAATTCATATATCTAATGCAGTCAAGTCTATTCGGAGTCAAACCAGATGAAGATATTTCTGGATACTGCTAATATTTCAGCAATAAAGATGTACAACGATATGGGTCTTGTAGATGGAATAACTACAAACCCCTCTCTTATGGCAAAGGAGGGCGGAGATCCCCAAAAAGTTATGGAGGAAATTGTTCAAATTATCAAAGGCGATGTTAGCTTGGAGGTATTAAGCGTAGAAACAAATGGCATGTTGGAAGAAGGTAGGAGACTTAGAAAATATGGCAATAACGTAATAGTGAAATGTCCTCTTACTCCTGATGGTCTAAAAGCTTGTAAGATATTGACATCTGAGAATATCCCAGTAAATGTAACACTTTGCTTCTCTGTAAACCAAGCAATATTGGCAGCAAAAGCCGGTGCAAAATACGTGAGTCCATTTATTGGACGACTTGATGACAATGGACAAGATGGAATGAACCTTATCAAAGAGATACATCAAGTCTTTGAGAATTATAAATTTAGTACACAAATTCTTGTTGCAAGTGTAAGGCATCCTATGCATGTGGTAGAAGCTGCAAAAATCGGAGCTGATGTGGTAACATTGCCCCCTGACATACTGGGAAAAATGCTAAAACATCCTTTAACAGACATTGGCCTGAAAAACTTTCTTGCAGACTGGGAAAAACTCAAAAAAGAAAACCCAAATGTCAAGATCTAACTTCTTTATTTTACCCTAGTGTTTTCCTATCCACTGATATCTATATTCTTCATCAAACAATTCTGATCTGATGTCACTGTTAGATGGTTCTGAACGTATCTTAACTTCGAAAAACCCTAGACTGCCCTTGTATGGAATTGGAACTCTGAGAGCATGTGGTTTTCTAAGGAGAAATCCATATTTGTGACGTAGAAATTCCTCTGTTGCAAAATGTTTGTTATAATCCTCCCTGAGTGCTTTTATGGAATCATATAATTTAACATCATAAATTTCAGCCTTTCCTATTATTACTCCTGTTCTAAGACTAGACCTGTCAATGCCTAATTTCTCGCATGCATTATCCTTGATTTTAATTGGCGCATGAATCAAAAATTCGCCTCTAAACTTTGTATTCCATGTTCTCAACTCTATTGTCTTTTTACCATTAATTATCAAATCAGCATAAGGTTGCGAGACTGATAGACATTTCATTTCAACTAGTTCCTAATACATTCAAAACTCTTTTTGGGATGTCACCTAGTCTGCTTACGGCAAGAGTACGTTCGTAACCTAGTCTTTTGAGGTTGTTTGCAATCACTATTGCATCTCCTGTGTTAGATCCGCAACCTATCGCAACCATCTTTATTCCAATTGATTTGAAGTCTCTTATTATCGAGCGAACTGCATCCGGATCTGAGGGCTCGCCATCTGTCAATGTTAAAAATATATCAGGTTTTTTTGACCGAAGGGATGGTAGTAACATGTTGTAAACTTCAGCTAATGGGGTACTTCCATTTGCTTTTATCTGTACGAGTCTCTTGGCAGAAATATTATTCCATTTTAAATTTTCTGGCTTTATCAACCAACAAATAACTTGTTTTTGTTCTGTGTTAAATGCGTATACTGAAAATTTTACTTTCAAATATTCCAAGACTTGGCATAAGGCAAGTGTTGCTTTTTTGTATTGTATCTCTTGGTTTGCTATGCTAGATGAATGATCAAGAAGTATTACAATCTTGGTCTTGATTGCAATTTTTCTATCTGATAAGAAAGGTTTGTGGCCTTCCATGTGTGACTCTTCATCAAATTCATCTCCTGAAAAAACATGTTCCTCTTTCCACCCTGATTTCCATTCTCTAAATTTTGCCTTTAGGTGATTTATTAAATCTGTATCAATAATCTTTGTCTCATCTACATTTGTTGCAGTGGGAATGTTTACTCCTATCACCTCACTACTCAGTCCTTTGTTCTCTGTTCTCTTTGATTCTTCTAGTAAAACCTTGAATTCGTCAAAGACCTCCTTGCCTTCTACAATTTTGTTCATATCCAGTTCGCCAAAGTCATTTTCGCGGTATTTTGCAATCTTGTTCAAAGTTTTTACAAATTCCTGATCTGAAAGCGCCATTCCAGAACTAATTTTGGGTATTGATATAGGAATGGTTAGGAGTGGATCAATTTCCAGAATTTTGATTATTTCCGGTACCTTTTTTTCAAGCCAATCTGTATCATATTTTTTTTCAATGGATTCCTTGACTATCTCAATAGCTAACTTGCTTGCCTTTTGGACCTTTTCAAATGCACTGGGAGATAGTTCTCCTTTGATGTCTCCTAGCAGAAAATATTGTGAAAAACCTTCTACAATTCTGGTGTTCCCGTATAACGTATTCAATAATGGCCTGTAAAGCCATGAGAGACCATATCTGAAGATAATTTCACTATCCATCCCTTGCCAAACCGCTCTTGCTATGGTCTCAATTCTTCTTGTCTCAAGAGTGTTGAGAATAAAACCAAAGGCATGATCATTACTGAGAATTTTGTTTGAGTATCTAATTCGCATTGCTTCATACCACAGCGCTGTTCTGAACTGTCTATACTTTTGAAAGTCTGTTCCCTGATATCTCTCTAATGGGAACATCATCACTTTGTTTTCTCGTAGCTTTGTATGCACTTCTTTTTGATCAGATATGCTGACCATGACAGATTCTTTCCCAGACCATCTTCTTACAAGAAATGTAGCTATCTCAAGTAATGTGTCATTTCGAAGATGTAATGATTGCATTAACTACCAAACATTGATGTTATGATGTCATTTACTTTTTGGAATTCTACATTACCCCATTGTAGGTATACATTGGCAAATACTGTCTCTGCTGCTTGCCTTGTTCTCATGCCGGAATCAAGTATCTTTGCAAATGCTATTGTTTCACGCAAGCTTGGGGAATAGTACAACTCCTCAACCGCAGCTGCCTGTCGTAAAATGTTTGCTAACTTTATTCCTTGCATGATCTCTTTTTCGTGAGACCCAGAAGAATACTGTTTAACTATCTGAAATTCAATCTCTTCTGGTGGATAATCCAGTCTGAGTCTTATCGGAAATCTACTTAATAATTGAGGCGGGAGCTCTTTTGTACCTACATGTGATAACGGGTTGATTGTAGCAACCACAAACCATTCTTTTGCAGCTTTGATCAATTCCCCACTTGATTCCTTTAGAACGATTTGTCTTCTATCATCTAATGCTTCATCAAGGCGGAGAAGTACATCTGCTTCTGCAGAGTTTATCTCATCTAGATATAACATATTTCCCTCTTTCATGGACTTGACTAGAATTCCTTGTTCAAATCCAATTGCTCCATTCTCCAATGTCTTTGCACCTACTAGGTGACTTTCACGGGTTCTCAAACTGAAATTAATTGACTCAAGATTAATTCCTCGCTTTGCGGCAAATTGTCTCACTAGCGTTGTCTTACCAGTTCCTTTTGGTCCTATTATGAGTACAAACAGGTTAGCTGTATATGCCTTGTCTAAAATCTCAAAGGAATTATTCCAGTCTATGTATAATGATGACTCTGCAAGCATATCTACCTCAAGTCGTATCCTTAATTTAAAAATGTCTTCTGTTTTTGTATCACGGGTGGAAGAATTAACGCTTGAGAGAGTCTGTTGATAAATAATTGTATTACTGTGTATATCTTACTGCTTTCTGTTTTAATATGTGGGGAAAGTGATTTCTAATACTTGTGATAATTTCCTGAGCCTAGACTTCTATCTTTGCAAATGATTCATCTAATATGTGATGCAAGGTTTTCTGCCAAGCGTCAAAACCGTCTGGCTTTTTGGGGAAGTTATAATAATGATCTGTTAATGTTTTGTTCTGCTGTGCAGTAAATCTTAGTGAGTCTGCCAATTTTTTGTTAAGAGCTCCTCTTATCAACATGCCTAGTTTTCCGACTGTTCCAAAGTCTGGGTGCTCTCCCTTGCTGATGGCCTCTACATCCAGTTTTGACAAAAAGTGCTTCATTCCATAGTTTATCTGATCATTTGTAAGCGTCTGAAGCAATCGTCTGAAAACTTCGAGACCTGCTGTTTTGTATCCATAATCATTTATGAAATCAATATTGTATTGCCAAAGGCCTGTTTCACTAACATCGTTGGCCTCAATTGCATTTACAGCGTTTCTACCTAATATGGTAGCTGCAACTATTGCAGGACCAATTCCTCCAGCATCAAGTGGTTTTGGCATCCATGCCGAATCTCCAACAAGCATGTATCCATTTGCCACCAAACAATCATTTTGTCTTCTAACAGAAACTTGCCAGTTGCCTGTTACATTATTGGAATCCATTGCGTCGTCTGATAGCTTTGGATTCTTGATTGCTTTGTTTAGTTTTACATAATCATTGATCAGTTTTGTAACATCGTCATGTGTACCTAGTCTATGATTTCTTTTTATCAATTCTTTTTGTTGCACCCCTAGTCCTATGTTGACCTTGTTTTTTCCTTTTGGAAAGACCCATCCATATCCTCCCGGAGCTATATCCTGATCAAGATGGATTATGCAATAATCAGGATCAAAATCTTTCTTGTCATCTATACCCTGTTCAAATTTCATGATGTGCCTTCCAGTAGATTCCAAATCATCACGGTCTATCTTGCGTTCAATCTTTGAACTTATGGATAAGCCATTTCTTAACATGGATGTAACTCCTGTAGCATCAACTACTATCTTTGCAGTTTTTTTGAATGGCTCGTTTGTAATTAGATTTGTTCCTTCGACTCCAACAACGGTTCCATTGTCGTACAATAAACCTCTTAGTGCCACAGAATATTGAATATTGATTCCTGCCTTTTTTGCATCACGAAGCTGACGTTGAGGAAGCTGTTGCCTATTTAGCATGTATCCATCACCATCAAAGGGAATTGATGTTTCCCTGTCAGGAGAAAATGCCATTACTCCCTTTACTGGATGTTCGATCTCAGGATTACCCCATGCAATTTTGATCCTCTCAGTCATATAGTCTACAGTGTTCTTTCCGACTGCATCTCCACAAACCCATCCGTTGATTGTCTTCTTGCCTATGGTAAGTTCTGGATTTCTATCTATTACTAGAATTGATAATCTTTGTTTAGAATAATATGATGCTGATTGGGCTGCAATCATTCCTGCAAGTCCTCCTCCAGCTACTATGATATCATAATCTGTTTTCACAGCGAAAAAACAGGATCCACTCTATTTAAAAGAACCGTATGAAATAGATCAAAAGGTATTTTGGGTCGGTTCGTCGCGGCTTCCTCACAGCGGATGCTCAGACTGGAGCGGCAAAAATATTACCTCATTCCCTTTTCTCTTTGGTTGATAAATATTATTAAACCATGCTCTGGCTTTACAGATTTTATTCAAGCTGTAAGTAATTCTATGTATTTCTTTGAAATTTGGTCTTTTTTGTAGACTGGCATTTTTATCTTGATCTTTATCGCATTATTTTGTTGCAGACTAATTTCTTTTCGTACAATCTCATTTTTGCCTATTCTTAAAAATAACAACGTATCTTCAAAATGCATCTCTATGTTATCTATTAGTTCATTCATCTGGACCTTTGGGATCTTGGATGCTAGCTTTTTGATAAATTCCTCTGCACGTTTTTTTGCAAGTGTTATCTTGGCAAGTAATATTGTATTTCCATGGTGGCCTAGAGTTCTTTCTGTGATAAACTCGTCCTCCTTTATCTGAAATAACTCAAAGATTGGGTCGAAAATTTTTCTGCCATCTTCTGTGGCATGTAGGATCACCTCGACCGTTACTTCTAACTGGTGTGCCATGCTGTATGTGATATATGAGATGATTATATCTATTAGGCCTGTAACAGAGCAATTTCGCCCTCTGCAGTTCTAATGAGCTTTGCCTTTTCAATTCCAACATGTCTCACATGAACAATTTTCTTGACAGCTGCCATGATGTCTGAGTTTATTTTTCCAAATACTGTAGCCTGGATGAATTGATCTATTGTCATTTCTGGAATAGTTTTTGACATTATTTCTTGAGCAACTAATCTAATTGCATGTTTTCTTGAAGTATTCAATTTTTTCTGTGTCAGCGCAACTATTTTTATCCTAAAGATGTATCCATCTTTGGTCTTGACATCGGCAATAAAACTAATCAATGATGAACCTCGTCTTACAAGACTTCTTAGAAACTCCTTTGCATATTCAAATCTCTTGAAAATTGTAGTTGCTGTTTCTCCTTCTATTTTATGAACTTGGAAATACAATTTGAATTGATGCTGGGAAGGATCTCCTTTTAGTATGTCATGTAATGTAACCTCTATTACTCTGCCTACTGCACTATCATCATCAGTGATTGGAATGTAGGCAATTGGCTTTTTGTCAAATGAAGCAGGAAGCAATACCGTAACCCACTTCTTTTCTCTCCACTTGTCTTTCACTCTTGCAGTCTTTTGGCGTGCCAACTATGATGAACTTCTGAGGCCAAAATATAAGTTGTACGACATTTTAGATTAGGCTAGAGCCTACATATTTTTGTAATGCCTTTGGAACTGTAATATGTCCATCTCTGGTCTGGAAATTTTCTATTATCGCAACCATTGTTCTTGTAGTTGCTACTAGGGTACTGTTCAAAGAATGAAGATATTGCGGTTGTTCATCCGTTCTGTCTCTGAATCTTATTTTTAGTCTTCTTGCTTGAAAATCAAGACAATTAGAGCATGATACTATCTCCCTGTAGTTTCTCTGTCCTGTCATCCATGCTTCTAGATCATAGGTTTTGGCAGAAACTTTGCCCAAGTCTACACTTGATAGCAGCATTATTCTATACGGTATACCTATTTTTTGATAAAATTCTTCTGCAATTGCAAGCATCCTCTCATGTTCGTGCCATGAATCTTCAGGTCTTGTAAATACAAACTGCTCTACTTTTTCAAATTGGTGTACACGAAATATTCCCTTCTGGTCTCTGCCATGTGCACCTGCCTCTTTTCTAAAACATGTGCTAACTCCTGCATATCGTAGGGGTAATTTTTTACCATCAATTATCTCATCTGAATGCATTGATGCCACTGCATGTTCACTTGTTCCTATTAGATAGAGATCTTCACCTTCAATCTTGTAAATTACATCCTCGAAATCTTGGGCAATTATGGCGCCTTCCATGGCAGCTCTGTTTATCAAAAACGGTGTTTGTATTGGGATGTAATTCTTCTCAGACAAAAAATCAAGTGCAAACTGTAATAACGCTTGGTTTAATCTGACAAGTTGATTTTTAAGATAGTAAAATCTTGCTCCTGATACCTTAGCAGCTCTCTCTAAATCTACAAGATCTAGACTCTGTGTCAAATCTATGTGATCTTTTACCTCGAAATCAAAAATGGGTATGTCTCCCCATTTTTTTATTTCTTTGTTTGCAGTTTCATCTTTTCCAATGGGAACTGACTCATGTATCATGTTGGGCAATGTTAGGGAAAGTTTTGTGAATTTCTCTTCTATTTTTATCTGGTCCTCTTCTAGTTTTCTGAGATTGTCTGAAACTATCTGCATTTGGTCTATGAGATTGGATGCATCTTCCTTTACTTTCTTTTTTCTTGCAATTTCTAATGATACTTCATTTTTCTTTTTTCTAAACTCATCCGTTTTCGTAATTAATTCTCTTCTGTACTTATCTAATGAGATCAAATCATCAAGAGGAAATTTGACAGCCCTTGCTTCTAACATATTCCTGATCTTGTCTGGATTATCTCGAAGAAGTTTTGGGTCAAGCATCAACTAGTCACTTTGAGTATAACTTGGGTCTGTTCAAGAACTTCATCAATAGTAGAAATCAATGTTCTTATATTTCCTTTACCCTCAAATGTAAAAATCAGGGATGCCCCATCTTTTTCAATTTTAAAAGAAAGATTTTCTGGAAAATCTACATTATCAGGCTCCAAAGATTTTCTTATGGATTCTGCCTTTTTCTCTGAAAGATTATTCAGAAACACTTGAACTTTGCATTCTAGAGACATTTTTTTCCAAATAATCTAGGAATTCATCCAGTTTGTCTTTTGTAATTCTGGCACCTGCTGCAGCAGCATGGCCTCCTCCAACACCTGATACTCTTGCAGCACATTCTCGCATTAACAACCCTAAATTTACTTCAGATTTACAGCCTGTAGATTTACGTGAAGAGAACTTTATTGTTCCCTCTTCCCCGTTTGTTCTAAGTATGATTATCTTACCCGTATTTTTCTGTGATCCACCAAGAAGCGATGATACTGCACCTGTCATATTTTCAGGTACTAGTCCTTCACCATTTACCATCAAGTAATGACCATTGTCGGTTATTCTCCATCTTTCGCTAGAAAGTGTGTTCATATAGGTTCTCAAAAATGTCCTATACTCCACCAAAATACTTTCGCCCTCTTGTAGCATCTTGGTTCTGTCCCCCATGCAAATTGCTATTCCAACTCCTGCCCTGCGAATTCTACCACAAGAGTTTAGCATCGTTGAAAACTCCCTTGCATCCCGAAGGAAACTCCTCTTATCTTCGCCAGATAGGGTGTATGTGTATCCTACAAGCTCATCCAGTATATCGCTTGCATTTTTAGTCGAAATGTACTTTGATATTGTTTGAAGAAGTATTCGTTTTTCATCTTCTGTTAATTCTGCAGGAACACGCCATCTACTACCATCCTTTAATTTTATTCCTGAGGAATTTAAAAGTGAAAGACATGCATCACGATTCCATGTTAATCCCTCGATGAAAGGTTGTGAGGTAAACGCAAGTGCATCTGGTAATGGTCTTGTCTCCCTACCAACAAGCAAAATATCTAAATCAATTTCGACTTGATTGTTCTTCTTTGCAGTGGATGCAATTTCTAAATTTATTCCCGTAAATGATTTCTTTTCGCCTTGATCCTGGCGATCCCCTAATGCTGCAACTACTGCAATCCATGCTAAATCTGTGTTTTCTTTGTGAAGGGCTTTTGAAACAAGATATGCCATACCGCCTGCTGAAACATCTTTTCCTCCGTCAACATCATATTTCCAAGCATTGATAACTTTTTGATTATCAAATTCTTCCTGTGGTATCTGATGATGATCAACTACTATCCAATCTTCGCCCAACGCCTCGTCGATATCTTTTGCAAATCCTCCGCCAAGATCTGTAATTATGTGAAACTGTCTTGAGTCGCTTTTCATTTTTTCAATAATGTTCTTACTGAATTCATTGACAGTACGTACGGTACATTTTGCGCCTGATCTGATCAAAGATTTTGTAACAATACTACCTGAGGTTATTCCATCACAATCAAGATGGGTAATTACTGAAATATTCTTCCCCGTTTTGATGCAATCGGAAATTCTATCATGAAAATAAGATAATGCTTGATCTAACTTTGCCATTACTCGAGTTGAGCAATGACTGCCTTATATTTCCAAGTTTTGGGTATCTTTCCAATTTTCTTGTAATATGAAGATAGTCTGTGAACCTTTGCCTCTAAAAGTTCAAGCGATCTAACATTTCTTTTATCAGATTTATTCTCCTTCAAATGTTTCTGTAGGCCAAGTGCTTTGTTTACCAAGTTGTTCAAATCTTCAGGCATTTCTGTTTTGACTCCCTTCTGTTCAAGGATTTCTGTAATTGATTTTTTGACAATATGCCTCGTAACTGGTATTGCATATTGATCGCGTAATTTTATTCCAATCCTGCTTGGGGCAAGACCTTCTTTTGCATATTTTACAATCAATTCTTCAATTTCGGCTGGACTCTGTTTTACCCATGTAGGTGTACTAGGAGTGATCGGCCTTGTTGAATGTGATTTACCATGTCTGTGTGAATGAAGTCGACCCACGAACCGCTTGTTTTTCAAGGAAACATAAATGTTACTTGACCCCCTTCAAGTAGTAATTACATAAAAGTTAAATATCTACGAAATCGAATCTCAATTAGGTATTCATATGAAAACACCAATAATTATTGGAACTGTACTGTTGGCTCTATTTGCAGCCACTACATTTGCTCCATTTGCCGCAGCTCAATACACCCCAGGTGGTGGTCTTGGGCTCGAACAGGAGTTGGCATTAGCAAGAGAAAAAGTACAGGCAGTACAAAATAATCCGCATGCAGGTTCAGGTACTCCATATCTTGATGCAAACGGTGTAGTTGGTGCATCAATAATCTCAGGTGGAATATTCGGTGGAATCTTCATTGCCTTTGTAGTAAAAGCAAAGCAAGCGGAAAAAGCAAAGAGAGCTTAGTTCTTCTCTTTTTTCTTATTTTATTAGTCTCGTATTAGATCTCTATTTTTTATCCCATACAGAAATGTATATATCGCACCTAAATTGTTTGGAATCATGATGAGCACGATATTCACTATGCTCGTAGGTATGCTGTCAAACTTTGCAGGTCAGATAGGTCCAAACTATGACCCGCTATTCTATGATGTGATGGTCTACATATTTGCAACCATCATGTTCACAGTATTCCTTCTCGGAGTAATTGCGTTCTGGCTCAGAGTGCACGGTCTCGGTGGCGACACAAGAGAAAGATGGGTTGCAGAACTCAACAAGCACTTTGAAAGAGAAGGCATTGGTCTGATACCAGACAACGGTAAATACTGGTAAAAACCCAAAACTCTTTTTCTTATTTTTAATTTCTTCCCTACTGAGTATTTTGAAATAACTTTGATCCTGGATTGTTTAGCGTATAACTTTGAACTAAATGCCTAGTTTTTAGGCGGTGTAAAGGTTGGTGCTCCTGCATTCTTTGTAACAAACTCTGCCTTGTAATGGACACCGTCTTGTACTACTGTATGAATGAATTCAGATGACTCTACTTCATTTGCATATATTTTTGATTTAGTTTCATCCATGTCTCTTATGGGAAAGCCTGACATCCACAAGAACTGGCCTACCTCAAATGGGTATTTCTTTGTCCATTCACCACTAATAGTTCCATCATCCAGGAAAACCATGGATCTTTTACAGTCCTTCGGTATGTCAGTACTTGTATCAATGGGCCTAACCCATTTTTTACCATCTACCTGAATATCTAGTGTGGCCGATACATGGTATGTGATATCCAATCCATTAACACATTTGTGGTATAGTGGATCTTGTTCTTTGACCTTTGAAACAACTGTGGTACTAATCAAGACAACTGCAACGCCTATGGCTGCTGAAATTGCGAGAAATCTGAGCATTTTTTTGCGTTTTGTCGGATCTCCCATTCCTGGCCAGAACATGACTCTGTTGTGTTTGCTAGATGTATATAGATTAAGATATTTTTTATGATTAAATTAAATTAAATGTGTAAAAGAAATTTAGAGTGAGGAATCGCCGTGTTTTTTGGTTCCTATATCCACCGCATCTTCGACATTGTATATGAAGATCTTTCCTTCTCCAGCTGCTCCTGTACCTGCATGAGTAGTTATTGCATCTATTACTTTAGGTAACTGACTCTCAGTAACAACTACATAGATGAAGGAGTTATCGTTGTGTGTAGCTTCAACACGTCCTCCTCTGCCCGAAGATACCATTTCTCTTGGTCTGGCGCCTCTGCCCTTGACACTAAAATACGTAAATCCGCTTATGTCAAGTGCTGTTAGAGCATTGAAGACTGCGTCCAATTTTTCTTGTGGAAATACAGCCTCGATTTTTTTAAGGGTCATGATTCATTGCACATATGAAATGGTTTTATTAAAATCATTGCTTAAAATATTATAAAATAAAGAATAATATCATAAAAAAACTGTTTTAGGATAAAATACCTTTTATAGATGAAATCCCACTCTTCAAAAGAATGACAGAATCCAAAGCTAGCTACAAAAAAGCAAAAATCGTTGGAAAAGTTCAAGACAAAATTAAGGAAGGAATTGAAAACTATCGTGCAGCAACTGATGCACCACCACGAGTAGATGTTTACGATGTCATTGAGCAAGTCTTTGCAGCAATTAATCCACAAGTAGCTGACGAAGGTAAGATCACAGTAGATGAGGTAAGCGGATGTTTAAGAAATGCATACCTTGATCGAAAGGATCCGTCTGAAAGCAATCATAAACAGATGGTGTCAAAGATAATGCAAAAGAGCGCATTTAGCATCATGGAAAAACCAATTGAAGGTCAGCTTGATGCAGGTTCTAACGTAAAGATTGTCGGTAGAGCTGACCGAGTCGAAGATGAGGTAGTGATGCTCTTTAGAAGTTCAGAAAAATTGCCTGAAATGCCATATCCGGCAGATTTCATACACCTGAACTCCTATTTGTTCATGTTTGACAAACCAGAGGGTGTGATTGTCTACTTTGATAGGGAAGGAAATGAGATGGAATTCAATGTTCCAAAAAGTGAGAGGCTCTTAAATGAAACAAAACGTAGAGCTAAAATTCTCAATACCTTGCTGACAAACAATATTGCTCCAGCAATCGAACCATCTGAAAAATGCATGGAATGTCCTCACAATGAGAAATGTTACTATGCAAATGAAGACAAACAGAAATGGGGATTCTGGGCTCGTGGCAAGTGGCGTGAACTCAAACCTAAACCCTTCCTATAATTACACACTTTTTTCATTTTAATTTTATAAATAGTATCTAGAATGATCTGTGTTTATTTTAGGGATTCAGATTCTTCTGGATTTAGATAAACCTTGGTCTTGTAGGGTTTTTCAGAATCTTTATGGAAATAAAAAATTTTGATACCATGTTCAAAAGGTTTCATTTCTATTTTATCTGTTGATTGAATTGTATTGTCTTCTTGTCTGAGGTATTGGTATAACTCTTCTTTACTCATCTTCATTATTTCGCTTATTCGCTTTCTATTTCCCATTTGATATCATGTATCCTGAACTTATTTAACATCTTAACTTTTCTTATTGGAACGTCTTTTTGTAGTCTAATCATTAAATACAATATCTGCTTGGAATTGAACATGATCAATTCTAAAATTAACTGGTTTGGAGATTTTCTAGGTTTGGGATATCATGTATTTGATGTACGGCCTACCGTATACCTGATATTTGATAATAAAAGAAAACTTGTCAATGCCTGGAATCAGATGATAAAATATTGGCCAGATGATGAGATCAAAATGAGGTTCTTTGAAGGTGATGTTAACTATGAGTTCATACTATGTTGCCAATCTAGAATATTGCAGGAGACAAACGTCTTTTTAAAATCGCTGAAAATTTCTGATCACTACAAACAATTTATGGAGGAATATATCGGTTCTGCATCATTACAGCTTGCAGTCTATTCTCCTAAAAATAAAACATATGAACTTGAAATATTCAAATTCAAAAAGAAGATAACTGATTTAAAATTCCTAAAAAAACAAGATGTTGATGATGATCTTGTTATTTTACAGGCAAGAGAAAAACTAGGTTCTAAAGAAAACTGCTAGTGTTGTGGCCTATGGTTTTTTTAATTTTGATGCTATCAAACCTATCCATAAACTCCAGTCCAAATTTCTAAAAACAAGGGGCTGTCTGTATGGATAATTTGTTACTGTTTTGGTGATTCCAAAATCGTATTTTTTTTCTTTCCCTTTTTCTGTAAATGTAATTCGCAAGAAATCTACTTTTCTTGTTGTTATGCTTCTAACATCTGTTATACAATCCAATGATATTATCCAAGATTTTGGATTCTCAATTAAATCCTCATCAAGATCTGATTCATTGTAGTTTGCAATCTTTCCTATGCTTGCTTTGTCACCCGCAAAATATTGTTCCTTTTCTTTTGTGGTGATCCAGATGTAACGCGGAACAAAAATCACATTTTTGTTTGTAAGGACAAGGATGCCCTCTTTATTTTTGTGAAAGAAACCTGATAATCCTAACGCTATTCCCCAAATCTGAGGAAGGGATGAAATGATGTATTCTTCTTTTTCAAGATTTTCTCTCATATTATTTGTTTAGCATCTTTTGTGAATAAATCAATCTATCTAATAAAATAAAATTACAAAAATGTGGTAAAGGGATTTACTCTAGGCGTGCTCGTGACCTTGACCTTCATATTTGAAGCCATAGGTTCCCCAAGTTTTTCCTTTCTTTGCTAAATTGTACCTGTGAGCTCTTTCACCAAAGTAAATTGCTATTGTCATTGCAAGAGTCACTGCTGTAGCAATGAAGATTTCTATTCCTGCTTCAGTCATGCGTGCACTAGTCTACAAGTTGTATAATAATTTTATTTAGAATTTTTTCTAATTTTATGATACTAAGATCTTTACAGAACTAATATTCTTTGGACATAATATCATAAAAAAACAATTTTAGGATAAAATGCCTTTTATAGATGCGAAACATCTCTATCGAAAGATGCTGGAGACAATTTCTAAATCGCCAATGCAGATAGTAACAAAACACAAATGGCCGGTAGTTTTTGTGCTCGCAGGCTTAATAGTCGGGTTATCTGGATTCACGGCAATACAAGATGCACACGCTCAATTTGGTCCGTTAGGAAATCTAGCGGATCCTAACAAAACACACGAGATTCACTGTGCTATGCCGATGACTCCACCAGGTAACGGAACATTCGGTGGAAGTAATGCCCCCTGTATAGACACAGGAGATACAACCTTCATGTACGCAGCAGCAGTCTTCGTCATGATAATGACTCCTGGTGGTGTGGGATTCTTGTATGGAGGTCTTACAAGAAGAAAGCACTCTCTAACCGTGATGTTACAAGCATTCATGGTCTATGCAATTGTCAGTGTTCAATGGGTAATCTTTGGATACTCGATAATGTTTGGTCCATCTGCTGATCCTGTTGGATTTATCGGAAACCTTGACTGGGTAGGCTTGAATAACGTATCGCACAATGCGCCAGCCGATGTATATGCTCCAACTATTCCTCACCTGGCCTATGTGATGTTCCAGCTCATGTTCGCTGCCATTACTCCGTCATTAGCCATTGCTGGTTATGCTGATAGAGTAAAGATGAGTGCATTCCTGATACACATCGTATTATGGACCACTTTCATCTATGATGTTGCAGGACATGCTAACTGGTCTCTTGGAAGTCAGGGTACCTCACTTGGCTGGCTAGCCAAGATGGGTGCAGAAGACTTTGCAGGAGGAACCGTCATTCACATCACCTCAGGATTTGCTGGTTTAGCTACCGCAATGTTCTTGGGACGAAGAATAGGATATGGAAAGGCACCATTTGAACCACACTCAATTCCGCTTATAATTTTGGGTGCATCATTACTTTGGTTCGGATGGTTTGGTTTCAACCCTGGTAGTGCAGGATTTGCTGGTTTCCTTGAAACACAAGCATTCCAGAATACCAACATCGCAACTGCGGTTGCGGCAATATGGTGGATGTTCTTAAGCTGGGCACACACAGGAAAGACTAGCGCCATCGGTGCAGTTAATGGAGCTGTTGCTGGACTTGTAGCAATTACACCAGCCTCTGGTTTCATTGGAACATGGGCATCAATAATAGTAGGATTTGCATGTGCAACAGTATGCTTCTACTGTGTATTAATCAAGAACAGGGCAAGAATAGATGATGCCTTGGATACTTGGGGTGTACACGGAATGGGCGGTGTTGTAGGTGCATTACTAACAGGTGCATTCAGTGAAGTCAGAATCAATCCATATGCACATAACGGTCTCTTCTTTGGAAATCCAATGCAGTTTGTAATTAACAGCATGGGTGCAGGATTTGGTGCAGCTTGGTCATTTGGCCTAACTTACATCATCTGGAGAATCCAAGATGCAATTTGGCCAGGTGGTGTTAGAGTCACACCAAAAGAAGAAGAAATAGGATTGGACATATCTCAAGTAGGCGAAAGAGCATACTCTGGATTTGCAGAGTAAAACATTCCCATCTTTTTCATTTTTATCTTTTGTACAACTAGTAACTGTTGATTGTAATTGATTTTTTCCAATTGATGGTTTGTTGACTAGTGAAATTTGTATTCTTCAAAGATCACTCTGATCTACTTTCATTGATATTCTTTCAAGCACATTCATTCCAAAATCGCGAGTTGAAATGAGTTAGTCGACAAGGCACAAATTAAGAAACTGTAAATAATGTGTGAATTTACCAAACTTTGTTAATGACTGATAAATGGCTAGTCTTTGTTGCATTAGAATTTGTTAGCGCAGTTATAGGATTTGCTTTTTGGTATTTGGTTGATCATCATTTCATCTTTTTATTGGTGGGTGGATTTTTCTTTACACTTGGTACGTTTGGAGCCACACGTTGGGGATTTGACAAGTGGAAAAGCAAGAACAAACCAAGAAAACGCGAAAAGAAATGATAGTTTTATTTTCTTAATATTTCAGTTTTATCTAATGGTATCTTTATATCAATCACAAATAGCACACTACCTGTAGATATTCTTGTCATCACAAAAACCGAAATCCAATAAGAAGAAACGTCTTGTTATATTTGCAGTTATCACCATAATTGGAATATCATTTGCGTATTATAATGCCCAAATAAACTCTGGGTACCATAATGTTAAGATGTGGAACTTTGACTCGTATCAAAATGGGACTGTCCCTCAGGGGTTTGCTGAGTTATCAACAGATCAACAAACTTCTTGGATAATAAAATCTGAACCTAGTGCAATATCAAAACCAAATGTATTAGAAAAATTACCGATCAATGATACTAATGAATATCACCTACAATTAATTCCTGATTCGCCCTCTGTAGACGCGGAAAATGTTACAATGGAATTCAAAATTGTATCTGGTGAGAATGCCAAGTCTGCAGGCATGGTTCTTAGATTTATTGACTCTAAACACTATTTTGTATTAATGGCTGACTCTGCACAAAACAGGCTCTCTTTATGCAAAAATACACCTGATTTTCTAATATGTAATTATGATAAGCAAGTCACTATTGCTCCTGGTGAGTGGCATACGATGAAGGCATTGGTTTCTTCGCAAGGAATAGCTGCATTTCTTGATGGTCAGCTTCTGATACGGGCAAATGATCACAACTATCAGTCTGGAGAGGTTGGAATGTGGACCAAGAAAGACACCGGTGCATTTTTTGATGATTTTAGGATAGAGTATTAGCTTTACATTTACAGGTATTACATCTAATAATATGGTTCAAGGGATGATGTATCAAAAAATGATAAACAAGAGAAATCAATTGGATACAAAATAGAATAAAGTTGAAAACCTTGTCAAATTTGTAATAAAAAAAGTATCATGGTTCTACTGGATCGTTACTCTAGTAATTGGTTTAAAGAAACAAATCTAAACCCAGAAATTGTAACTGAACTCAGATTGTGTAGCATGACACAAAATGATCAAGATAACAAATTCATGAAAACTCAGATGATACTTGCTGTTGTGCCAATATTTGTGTCTCAACTGATTGCATTTTATAGGATACAAAAACTAGTCTACGGAATAATCATTGAAGTTATTATCTATTTTGTAGATTGGCTAATTCAGAGTAGCATTTCATGGCCATTTGGAATGGTGATATTTCTGCCAATATCTGTTCTAGTTCCTGTTTACTTTGTAAGAAAGTGGACTTTGGAATTTAATAAAACTAGACATCGCTTTTGATCTAGAAAGATAGTTTTGACTAATTGGAAGAACTAGAAAATGAAAAGAGAGGGGGTGATTGTTTTAAATCACTTGCCAAGGTCTTGTTGCGAAAGTAATCACGTATCCAACACCAATTACTATCGATTGATAGACTACGTTTGTGTATGGGATTGGTTTTACGATTGGATCACCTGTTACCACGACTGTTTGTCCTGGACCTAGACCTGGACCGATGCTTGCTATGTTAAGCTGCGTATGCATGTGATATACTCCTGGTTCGAGTGCCTTGATGGTTAGCTTGTATGGGATCACCGAGTTTGCTGGTATTATGATTACGTTACCAGGTGGATCTCTTGCTACAATTTCCCATCTGTTACCAGCGTTGGATGAGTCACCATATACGGTGTACCAGCCTCGCAAGTCTCTGTTTACAAGACTTACAAATTTGCCAGATACTGACAAAGTCTCTCCGGTATGAACAGATTGTTTTGACCATGTCTCGCCATCTATTCTTACGAAACGACTTTGTAACTGTGCCTGGACACCATGGGCCTCAGCATGTTGGAACATTTGTGCTAATGATGGTCCAACTGCTCCAAGTGCTACTATCACACCTATTGCAGCTACAATAAACTTCTTATCGACCATATCGCTTAACTAATCCAACTGAGAAACTACAACGATATATGTTTTGCCCTATCAGATCCGACTAGTGATTAACTAAGTGTTATACATTCATGTTAATCATGAGTTACATAATTTTTTATGCGGTATTATTATGTAATTACAAGTTTATTTTGACTATTATTATTATGATTTCAAGTTTAATAATGTGAAAATTCTATACAAAATTATAAAAATTATAACTCATCTTTTAAATAACCGTCAACCATTCAAACATCCATGGCACAAATGCCGGCACTGATTCCAAAAGAAGTTGAAATCCAGAGACTGAAGAAGATCTGGCTTATCATCATCGCATTGGGATCGATCGCTGCATCAGTAGAGGTCGACAACTTCGTAGACGGATCTTTACACCAGACATCAATCAGAGATAGTGCCTTTACACCAGCACACTGGTGGTTATACAGCCACTTCATTGCTCTTCCATTAGGATGGGGAATGGTAGCTGTCTATGACAGAAAGGTACCAATTCTGAGAGGTCCAAACAACTCAATGAACACCGGTCTCAAGATGACCATCCTTGGTTACTTGGCAACCATGTTCACAATAGGTGTCAATGAGATGTGGCACTTCTGGTATGTAGAGGAGATCTTCGCAGTTCCAAACCACTGGATGTTTAACATGGGTGTCGTCGTTGCTTTCATGGGCGCACTTGCCTATGTAGTAAGAGTATATGCACGACTTGTCGAACTTGGAGCAGAAACACCAGGTGAGAACCCATATGTTGCAGAAATGTACAAGATGGCCCTTGAAGGCAAATTGTACAGTAGATCAATCCCATAAACGCGCACAAGCGCTCTTTTCTTATTTTTCTCCGATCAACTTAACACAAGTTATACCTCATCTTGGGAAAAGACTTAAAAGCATACACCTGTCAATAAATCCAAATGACCTTACCAAAAGGATTCGGTACAGGTGGCGGAGCTTCCAGTTCCGACGTCAGTAAGATGATTGGCAGACGTGTCGAAGACATGGTTGGACTCATCACTGGTGCATTCGTTGCACTCTGGGCAGGAACATGGGGAGGAGTTGCCGTTGCATGCATATATTATCCATGGGCATATCCACCGCCAAGCGCACACTTTGCGTTAACTGTACTTACAATCATAGAAGCTATAGGGTACTTGTTTTGTGTCAAAGTAGTGACCGAGGGTACTTCTAAAGCGAAGACATACAACGGTCTCATCGCTGGTGTGATCGCAGCAATTGCTATCGCAACAATTGTGACTGACTCTGTCTTCTTCGGATAGGAAAATTCCTTTTCATCTTCTTTTCTTTTATTATTTTTCAATAGAGCTATCTATTTTCAACTTGGGGGTTATTCTCTGCTGATCTCGTATCTCATAAAATTTTATATACATCACTTCCTGCATACAATTCAATGGTCTGGCTAAGACGATGTACTCACTACTTATTCATAGTAGTGGTAGCAGTCAACTCAACCTTGTTGACAATCAACGCAGGAGACTACATATTCTACACTGATTGGGCATGGACATCTTATGTGATATTTACACTATCACAATCATTGATGCTCGCAGTCGGTGCAGCATATTACCTTACGTTCACTGGCGTGCCAGGAACCGCAACATACTATGCACTCATTATGACAGTGTATACATGGATTGCAAAAGGTGCGTGGTTTTCCTTAGGATATCCATACAGCTTCATCGTTGTGCCAATGTGGATTCCATCAGCAATATTGATGGATTTGGCATATTGGGCAACAAAGAGAAACAAACACTCTTTGATCCTAATCGGTGGTGTACTTTGTGGCATGTCCATGTCGTTGTTCAACATGATCAATCTAATCACAATAGATGATCCTCTTGAGATGGCTTTCAAATACCCGAGAACCACATTGCCTCCATACATGACACCAATAGAACCCCAAGTAGGAAAGTTCTATGATAGTCCCGTTGCGTTGGGTGCAGGAGCTGGTGCAGTTTTGACAGTAACAATGACTGCATTAGGAACTAAACTCACAACATGGACTTACAGGTGGATGGCAGCTTGGTCCAAATGGGATTAAACTCCCCTTCTCCTTTTACTTTTATTATTGGATTGGCTATCAAGCTATCTTGAACTTTATTTTAGATTAAAAAAAGTTACACAACGTGTGATCTTTTCTAACCTCATGTCACAAAATAAGATTTTGAAACTAATCTCTGTTGAAACAAGAATATCAACTAATTTCAGATCCGAAACCATTTGTCAAGTGGGCAGGAGGCAAGAGGCAGCTTTTACCTGTCATTACAAGTCATATTCCTAGCAAATTTGAGAGATATTTTGAACCATTTCTAGGTGGTGGCGCAGTCTTTTTCTCACTTGTATCTAAAGAAAAGAAAGCAAAGTGGTTCATCTCTGACCTCAACTCTGATCTGGCGTTGTCATATGTTACAATCAGGGATAAAGTAAAGGAACTTGTTTTGTCATTAGAAAATCATGCTGCAAACTATTCTAAAAATCAAAGCTCATATTATTACAAGGTGCGAGAAGCCAATCCAAAAAATGAAATTGATAAAGTTTCACGATTGATATTTCTTAACAAGACATGCTTTAACGGATTGTACCGAGTGAACAGCAAAGGAAAGTTTAATGTTCCTGTTGGAAGATACGTAAACCCAAATATTGTGAACAAGGAAAACCTCTTTGAAGTTAGTAGGGTATTGCAATCAAAAGACATCTCAATCAAATGTCAAGATTTTGAAGATGCACTAAAAGGAGTAGGACATGAAGATTTTGTTTATCTTGATCCTCCGTACCAACCGGTCAGTACTACTGCCAGCTTTACAAGCTACACTAATAGTGACTTTGATTTCAGTGACCAAGAGAGGCTTTATGCCAAGTTCAAGGCACTTGATAGAAAAGGCGTTAAGGTATTGCTGTCAAATTCCAGATCTGACGAAATAATTGAACTCTTTGACGAATTCTCAGATGGAATAATAGAGATAAACGCAAATAGATTCATCAATTCTGTGTCACAAAAGAGAACCGGGCACACTGAATTGTTGATTAAAAACTACAAGTCATAAGACATAGAATTTCAATAAGATAAAATCGAAGATACTTTTAGTACCGATTATCTTGAATTCGGGAAAGAAAGGACAAATCTTACAAATGGCCAAAAACGTGAGCGTTGAACTCTTGGAGGAAACAAGGTCATTGCATGACATCCTGGAAACCTGCAAGGATGTCTGTAAAATGATTGGGATATCTGATGAAAACATATGGCTAGATCTTGAGATTAATGGCTATCTGGTAAGATACAAAACAAGAGATGAATTATCTAAAAACCTTCCACCATACAGAAAGACTACTTGGCAATTTTATGATCTCTATGGGAATTCAATCAATCTATCCCCTGAACTGATGGGCATATTTGGCAAGTCTATCGTATATCATTCTGTAAAAGAGTTAGAAAGTCAAGATCAGATAATTGTTGAAAGCAAATTCCTAGATGGATTCAACAGGTTCATCGCAGAGCATGGTATGGATCAAGTATCAAAAAGCTTGAGAATTAATGAAGCAAGAATACCAAAGGATGAAATCAAACACATTCTTGAAGGAATAAAGAAGAAAATCCAAGAGTTACTTGATATGATAATTTCCTTGCTGGAAATAGAGTGAAAAACCTAGTTCTTGATTTGTATTGAAAAACCTATTATCGGATGAAAAGTTAATCTGCTAGTTTCACAATATATTCTCATCAAAAATAGTACATTCATAATCAATTGTGGTTCGTTTCTTTTAGTTCATAGTATGATCTGTTCAAAGAAATCATCTTGTAGAATTACTGGAGGAAATTTTAGAACATGACCAGTTTTGGTTCCATTGGGGGATTGATGATAGGCATTCTTGGGCTTGCAATTACAGCCTATGGATTGGATGTGCACGGGCCTCACTCAAGTCAGGCATTCTCACTTGGAGTTGTAGGCATAGCAGCTGGGGGTATCATTGTGTGGATGAGTAACAAAAAACAACACAACCATATTCTAACACCCAAATACGAAACAGAGTCACAAAAAATAGGCTCTGATGCAGATCCGATAAAATACAGAAATCTCTATGAGGGTTCACCTGTTTTACAAAGGACCGTAAATACAGCTGGAATAATATTAGAATGCAACCAGGCATACGTCAAAAACTTTGGATACTCAAAATATGACATTCTTGGCAAGTCGCTTTTTGATCATACTGCGGAAAAAAGCATGGAAGACATGCAAAAAACCTTTGAAACTTGGAAAACATCAGGCAGGGTAGAAAATATTGAGATATGGTTCAAAAGAAAAGACGGATCGATTTTCCCTGGGTTGATTAGTGCTAATAATATCCATGACGACAAGGGCAAACTAATAGGAAGTAACACTGTAATAAGAGACATATCTGAAATCTATCAAGCTCACAGAGTTTTGGGAGAGCATGAGAGACAAAAGATCCAACTTGAGGAACTGAAAAAAATTGATACAACAAAGGAAGAATTCTATATGATGGTTGCAAAAGAATGTCAGATTCCTATAGTCCCTATCAGAAAATATTCTAAAATTCTACGTGATGTTCCCATTTCAAGTCTTGACGAAAAACAGTCTGAGGCAGTAAATGAAATCTATGACAATGCAGCAAGGCTCGACCAACTGATGCATGACATCATTGACGTACAAAAACTCAATGGTAATACGATGGAATTCAAGAAGGAAAAGTTTGCCGTTGATGATTTCATGAATGAGGTAGTAAAATCATGCATGTCAATGATGGGAGACAAGAATATAGAGTTTGTAAATTCTACCAGTATAAAGAACTCCATAACAAGCGACAAAACCAGATTAAGTGAAATTTTTTACAATTTGATACAAAATGCTGTTGATTTTGTGCCTACAACTGGGGGAAGAATTGAGATTAAAGCCAAAGAAGAGGGAGATTTTATTCTGTTTTATGTAAAAGATAACGGGTCTGGAATATTGGAAAAAAGAAAAGACCAGGTCTTTAAAAAATTCTATCAAGTAGATATTTCATTTAAGCGAAAATATGGGGGAAGTGGATTTGGATTGGTAATATGTAAAGGGATTGTTGAAAATCTGGGTGGAAAGATTTGGTTTGAAAGCAAAGAAGGGGAAGGCACTGTATTTTATTTCTCTATTCCTAAATAACATATCTTGAAAAACATTAAGCTTCGAACGGGATTCGATCCCGCGACCTTTACCTTACCAAGGTAACGCTCTACCAGGCTGAGCTATCGAAGCATGACAAGCTCGCTCTGCTGAATCCTTATTAATCTTACTTGGGTCCCGGAAATTTTTTTCATAAAACGTTTAATTTCTCCAACATATCGCTAATAAAACGCAGGAGTCGCCGAGCCTGGCCAAAGAAGGTTTAATGGCCTTTGGACGCGCGGGACTTAAGATCATACAAATGGGTGATCCCGTCTCTTAGGGGTTCGTGGGTTCAAATCCCACCTCCTGCACCTTTTTTTATCTTTGGTGCTTTATTCCTCTGGCATTTAGAATTTCATAAATTTCTGGAAGAGAAAATACAAATCCAACATGAACACAATTTTTCTCTTCACATAACAAACAATAAAGTTCATTATTTTGAACAGCTATCTCTGCTATTCTATTCTTGATGTTGTCTTTTACGACAACTCTGTCATCATCAACAGATATTTTTTCAAGTTTTGGGGCATATCTTGCAAAGGTGTCATCTTTTTGCATACGATCTTCCATCATGTATGTGATATATCCCGCAAAACTGTTGACACCCTTCATTGCAAGTTCGTGTTTGCTTTTCTTGTAAGTATCATGGAATCTATTGTATACTTCCTCTGAAATTGTTATTGATTTGAAACCGGCTTTTGGCATATTACTTACCTATACCGTACTTTAAAGTACAAATATTTAACACTTTTGGATGTAAACATACGACCAAATGTTAACTTCATATCGACTTGTCAAACGAATCCAAAAATCAACACAAGATGTTTCAAAACAATACACGTGATGTATTGAAAACTTGAGAAGATTTTTTGATTTATTAAAATTCTGAACTGTGTGATCTCAAAAATATTGATCAATCTTTTAAGTATTTAGTATCAATTCTGCGTTTTTCTTATTTACTTTTTTGACTATTGTATTGATAGTGCGCTAGTAGTATATCACATACCACGCTCACATAACTTGGACCAACCAGACCATACCAAAGTACCGGTCAGCAAGGACCTCATCCCGGTCCTTGCTGATTTTATTAATGCTATATACCAGAAAACTGCACAAGGTTTGTGGCACGAGAATATGGTGTAGATAAAATACGTGAAAAACTGATTGATGTTCTTCGTCCTTCAAAGACTGGATTGACAGGAATTGAAATTTCAGAAAAACTGCGAATAAATCGTATAACCATGTCAAAATACCTCAAGATCTTTGCTGGAGAGGGCCTGATAAGACAAAAAAACATGGGTAGCGTCAATTTATGGTTCATTGAGGAGGGTGCAGATAAACTCAGTTTTCCAGCGGACTTTTTTCAAGTTCAAAACAAGTATCTGGAATATGTCATGATGGGGTCCACCAGAGAAGCTCATACTTTACTTCGAACGGCGCTTTATTCTGGAGCTACTCCTGCAAAAATAATAAGTGAGGTGATAATCCCCGCAATCGAGGCAGTTGAAAGTTCCTATAATGATGGAAAAATGGGAAGATCTGAAAAAAACTCACTCGATGAGATAATCTCAACTTCTATATCATTAATTGGTCTTTTAGACGAAGAAATGGACCCAAAAAAGAATGTCGTTATTTTGGCCACTGATTATCATAATGCACTTCTTGCACAGGCTGCCTCTGCCGCACTTCGTACTGAGAAATGGAGAGTCTCTTTACTTGGTGACATGTCTTCTGCAATAGATGTAATGTTTGATATCGACTTGCAAAGATTTCTCAATAAAATATGGCCTAAACATGAAGGAATGATGATTATCATAATATTTTCCTCAAAAGAAGGAGAAATTAAATTCTTTTCAAAGGCAGTTGATACTAGCACAGAAAAATTTGGAAAGAATCTTCGTCTTGCATTGTGTACGACAATTGTGAAAAAGACCAAGACTGGTGTAGACTTTGTGTCTGGTGATGTGGAAACCTTGTTACGGTGGTGTCAAACTGTGTTTGAAAGTTATCAAAATCAATGATGAATTATTTCCAAGATCTTAAAGGGAAGTTTAGAAAAGTCAACATCCTTTTCAACTGAAATCAAAAGGATATTGCCATCTACTGGAAAACTCATGATGATCAACATATCTCTGTATGACATGGCAAATCTTACTGGACCTAAAACCTTGTCAAATTCCTTTCGCATCTTTGCTCTCAAAACTAGCTCCATGTATAACATTTCATCATCTCGAAAATCCTCCAAAGATTTGAGTCCTGGTTTCATTCCTCCGGCAACAAGTCTGCCATTTTCATTAATTAGGCCCGCAAATCTTATTCGTGAGTCTAAATCTAGGACTTGTCTGCATAATTCATCTTTATCCATCTAACTTTTCTTTCATATCTACAAGATATATTGTTAGCTTAAATCTTGACAACAAAAGTGTAACAAGTTCTTCCTATTTATCGAAATCTGTCATGGTATTGTTGAAAACAATGGGCCGAATGGGATTTGAACCCACGACCTTTCGATATCTGAATAATTTTATCAGTCGAACGCTCCAGCCAAGCTGAGCTATCGGCCCGAATTTTTTTTTACCGACTGTCATTTAAGTCTGCTGGCTTTTCCACTTGATGGAACAGCCCATGGATGGGTCAAAATCTTTCTCTATCTTCTTTTCGAAAAGAACTTTTTCTATGTTTGATATCATTGTCTTCTCTGTAGGTTTGTCCTCAGGTTTCATTGCGTTGTCAATTCTTCCGTGAAAAACTAATTTTCCTTTGCTGTCAAAAAGAAATGGATCTGGAGTGCATACAGCACCATATTTTTTTGCAATTTCCTGAGTCTCATCAACCAAATATGTGAATTTCAAACCTTTCTCTTTTGCAAATATTTTCATACTGTCAAAACTATCATCTGGATATTTTGTTGCATCATTGCTGTTTATCCCAATCATTGCGATTTTTCCCTTGAATTTTTCATAGATTTCATTCATGGCCTCTACTTTGGCCTGAACATATGGACAGTGATTACACATGAAAATTATCAATTTTGCTTTATAGTCTTTGTATTCTGAAAGAGAATGTTTCTTATCATCAATTCCCAATAAATTAAAGTCTGGAGCTTTGTCTCCTGCTTTTAGGACAACCTCTGACTTGAGTAATACCATGAGTGTATCAAAGAATAATATCCATAAAATCTTTACCACCTAAAGGCAACAATTAAAATCTATGCGGTTTCCAATTTCAATAATGGGCTGGTAGTTCAGCGGTAGAATACTCGCCTTGCACGCGAGGGGTCAGGGGTTCAAATCCCCTCCAGTCCATCCCTGATCAAAATTCAACGGGTTCAAACTTGTGAGAGTTCGAGTCTTACAGGATTCATACCCATGAAAGTCTGTCAAAATCGCATTAGTGAATACAAACTGGATTACCAATGCAGTGCATATCTGCTCCAGATAAATCAGCACCAGTAAGGTCTGCATTGGTCAAGTTTGCACCTTTAAGATCTGCACCACCCAAATCCGCATGATTCAAGTTTGCACCATTCAGAGTTGCATTCTCGAAAATTGCAAACCCAAGACCAGTGTTTTGTAAATTGGCACCCGAGAGATTTGCTCCAGTAAATACGGCATTGTTAAGGTCTGCACTTTTAAGATTGGCATTAGTCAGGTTAACATTTATCATAATAGCGTTTGAAAGATCGGAATCTTGAAAGTTTGCACCCGAGAGATTTGCACCAGTAAAATCAACATCTTTGATTTCTGATAGATTGAAATTGGCTCCAGTCAATGTGGCATTTCTAAAGGTGGCACCAGTGAGTGCAGCACTGTAAAAATTACCTCCAGAGAGATTTGCACCAGTTAAGTCTGCTGCAAGCAAATTGATGTATGTAGCACTTGCATTGATCATGTTGGCACCCTTTAGTATGGCTTCTGGAAAATCAGCATTTGTGATATCTGAATTTTGGAGATTTGCACCTGCAAGATTAGCACGAAATAGATATGCTTTGTGAAGATCTGCATGATTGAAATTAGTTCCAACAAGATTTGCACCAGTCAAGTCTGAGTTGTGTAAATCGACATTAGAAAAATCACAATTAGACCAGTTGACCTTTGGAAATGTTCTATCTTGACAGTTAGATGGGGGGTTGGCTGGTGGTATTGGTTTTTGGTTAACAAGTTCGGCTTTTTCACTAGTTGCTTCTAAATTTATTACTCCAATTTTAACAAGGTATTGAATTCCTTTTGTATACTCTGAATCGCTAATTAGTCCCTCAATCCACCATTTTGTCCTAATCTTAACCCATGAAGGTATATGTTCTGATTTACTAGAAACGGCAAATGCAGAAAGGCTTGAAGTTGAAAATACGCAAAATACGGAAATTATTCCCATTGTGAATAAAATAGATTTTGTTATATTTCCCACAAAACAAATTCTGATTTCTAAAATAAAAACTGTCTCATGATATCATGAATGAGTTCAGACCTGTGAGAATCTGAACTCTTTTAATCATTTCAAAATTGCAATACCGGAGGGTGGGTTTGGTCAAATTTGTCTAATACTCCTTCATTTTGTATCCTTTAATTGTCCTATGTCATGAAAATCAGAGATAGAACTTATAGAATGGCTAAATGGAATCACAACTAAATGAAGAGCCACGAAACTAAGGCTATTTGCTGTCTTGGGATTTTTGGAGTAACCTTGTGTACTATTCTCATGACTATAAGCATGGGAGGATCATTTGCAGCGGCGTTTTCAAAAGATTCTAACATGAAAGAAGCAAACTCGATGTCTTCTATGAAGATGAATGATCAAAAATATTCCAATATCATTTTGTCATTTTTTGGAAGCCAATGGGGAGATGCATTACTTGTAGTTTCATCAGCATCAATGCTTCTGGGAATTTGGTTTAACGGAAAAATAAAGTTGTTCCAACTTGCAGTTTTAGGCATATTCGTTATGTTCATTGGAATGTATTCATATTATTCTATAGTCTTGCAGGTGATAGGAGCTTCCATCATGGGCTTGGCACATTTATCCAACTATAATTATAAAGTTTCAAAATTGTTAAGAATCTAGTAAATTAAGAAATTATTGCCTAATTGAGATATTTGAGAAAATATGTTCACAAATGTAAAATATCATTCTTAAATTCAAGTTCTAGCAATAAGTAAATAGTGACATAATTGGCAAGACCCTGTTTGTGGAATGGAAGTAGATGAAAATGAATCAAGTGTAAAATCCAAGATTGGCGGAAAAGAGATCTATTTTTGTTGTCCGCATTGCAAATCAAGATTTGATAAAGACCCCTCAAAGTTCAAGATCTAATTTTGCTGTGTTTCTTTTTGTTTTGTAGGGTGATCCAATCCACAATTGCAAGCTGATTGGTTTTTATTTTTTGAGAATCTAGGAACTAGCCACATCGATCCTCCTACAATTCCACACATGATTAGGCATGGAAGAAAAGCAAGAAGTACTGGAGCAACAACAACTAAAGCAGGATTATGCAGAGTAAATGCAAAATATGTCGAACCAATGGATGTAAGAAATGATACTACTAATATCGTAATTTTCTTACTCTTGCTCATTTTAGAGTTACATAACATCATTGTTTTCTCCTTCCAGTTACTACAAATATATCCATGTTTGTAGATCTCATTTTTCCTATCCTGATCTCTGTGACATGATTCTGGATAGAATTAACATATATCCTGCACAGTGCATGCTACATATCTTTAATGCAATATGCTTTGTCTGACCCTGTTCTGTGCTGACTGTAGTGTCTCCATGACCACCGTAATTACGGTTAAAGGATACTTATTATCCGATCTTTACAATTGTAAAGATCAGCTTTCAAATAGGCTTTGCATGTATGTTAATCATGCCTCTAAAGATAGATGAGATTGATCTTGCACTACTAGAGTCTCTTGTAAAGGATGGACGAAAGTCGTTTCGACAAATCTCAAGAGAGATAAAGGTTAGCACTCCTACTGTACAACTACATTACGAGAGACTTGTAAATATTGGATTAATCAAAGGAGTCTCAGTAGATCTAGATTTTGGAAAAATGGAGATACAAACAAGCGCAAAACTAGATCAAATAAAATACAAGACACTCAAGGTACATAAGATAAAGTTAGACAAGGGAATGCTTGTAAAGATCACCTGTGATTATTGCAATGGACCAACCCACAGCAAGCCTAGCATACTGAAAGTGGGTGACCAAGAAAGGTTTTTCTGTTGTTCATCATGCAAGGCACTGTACAAGGAAAAATATCGTGGTAGAATAGAATCACTTTCCAACAAATAGAATCTTCTATACTCTATTGATTCGATGTTATGTTCATGATTATAGATTCTTCATCTTTTAAAATGTGATTTCTATAATCTGATATTGGCTCACCATATACAGCTACACTGATTATTTTTCCTTTCAAATCAAGTCCCCAAATGTCTAGAAATTCACCAAGCGTGTAATTTCTAACTATTGTTGATTCTACATGGATCATGCCATCAGCTGTATGTGTATGTAATGGAGCCATTCCCTTCATGCCATACTGGTCAAGTGTGTGATCTTTCCACAGATCTGGTTCTATTCCTACATTTTGAGGCACAAAATATGGCTTGCCATCTACATTTAGATACAAACGTGGATGAATGTGTAACAAAATCGGTTTATCATTTGACATCATGCTGTCTGTAGTAGGTTTCATTTCCGTAGCAACTATAACTCCCATAAGAGCAGTAATGATTATACCAACTATGACGAATGTTTTTTTCTTTTCCAATGCTTTCTGTCTAGAACCTGCGATATTAAACAATAATATCTTACAATTGTAAAGGAAATTTTGTACCGATCAACGTTCAGTATTCTTCAATACCTATGTACCATGATCAAAATTCAACGGGTTTATACTTGTGAGAGTCTAAATCTTACAGGATTTAATCAAGATCATAACAAATGGTTAACGTTAATTCGAAACACAAGAAGTTTTAGTCAGCCGTAAATATTACGATGTTCTATACAATGCATGGTTAGTCTGAGTACAGCAAAACTAGCTGGAGTCGCTATGACGCTAGGTATAGTTGCCATTGCAGGCACTAACTTGGCATTTGCACAACAACCATCGTGTGGAGAACAAGCTTACGTATACAACGTAGGATGCCTTCCACTAGATACTGCACATATGGTCGGCGCCATATTGGTGGCAAGCATAGTTGCGTTTGCCATAGCATGGGGAGTGGCAGGGCGTCATTATCATATAATTCACAACTTCACCTAACATATCTTACACCTGAACGGAGTCAATATCTAATGTAAATTGTGATTCATCAACATGTCCAGACCTTTGAAAATCAGTCAATTAGTGTTTCTATAACTATGCCAACGTTGGATGTGCTAATTCCTCTTGTCATTATGGGGGTGATAAAATGGAAAACTGACAAGAACGGTACATGCAGTTGTTTAAGTATAGATCTTTAATGAGTTCAAATTTGTGAGTCTAATCTCTAATTGTGTGACTTGTGTGTTTTTTATAGACAACCTAGACGATATACTCTTTTTGTGTTGGTTATTACATGAGATATGATTAGTGGACGCAATAGAAGTCTTGACTATAACAAGAAAAAATCATTAGGATCAAAAATTAACAAAATTAAAGATTTCAAAAATAATTTGTACAAAAATCCATGTGAAAAAACATCAAAAAGTAAAACTGAAATGGGTCACAATACCCTGATTAATCATTCACTGACAGGATTTGAATTAATGATAACAAAGATCTTGGCAATAATAGTTTTTGGAATGGGAATAGTGGTCACAGTAGGATGGATCTTTGACATAACAACTCTGGAAGAAGTGTTACCTCATGCAGTAAATATGAAATTTAGCACTTCGGTCTCTTTCATTTTTAGCGGAATTATTCTTTATTTTATCGCCAATATGCAAAAAGGAAAGTTAGGTGCAAGTGAAATCGCCATCGCTGCATCTGGCATGGTGATTTTTCTGTTTATGGGCACATTACTTGTATCCAACATATCTGGTGTATATACAGGAATCGAGAATCTATTTGTAAAAGAGATACATGATGAAAACACTACCGTTCTAGGAAGGCCATCCATACCTACAATGGTAGACTTTGTAATGATAGTAACAGCTGGAATATTTTCTCTGTCAAATTATACGAAATCAAAAAAACCCTTATTTTGGATTGGTCTATCTATATTGTCTTCTGGAGGTCTTGGTCTTATCGGATATGCAACAAATTTACCATTTCTCTACTATCACATACCTGGATGGAGCACTGGAATGGCAATTCACACAAGTATATTGTTCATTCTATCAGGAATAGGATTAATGATTTTGAAATCTCATTATACTACAGAAAATAAAACTATTAGATCTATTCGATTAAGAACAAGATTGACAGCATTATTTCTCATATCCTCTGTAATTCCAACCATTTTCATTGGTACGCTGAGCTACCATCTATCTACAAGTTCGGAATCTATCACCATCTTGGGTGGTGGAATACTAATACTTGTATCAGTATCTGTAGTCGGCGTGATAATTTTTTCATTGATTACATCAAAGTTCTTCTCAGAACCGATTGTTAGGCTTAAAAAAGCAACGGAGCTAATATCTGAAGAACACTTTGAAACAAGTGTGGAAGAAGATTCTACTGATGAATTTGGAGAACTTGGCCGGTCATTTAACACCATGGTTAAAAACATTCAGACAGCACGAAAAAAACTTGTAGAGGTCGAGAAATTGGAATTATCAGAAAAACGAATAAAGGATCAATACCAAGAACTCAAAAAAACCCATGAAATTCTTTCTGCAACAGAGAAAAAGTATAGGGGTCTTTACGAGTATGCACCTGATATGCTTCGTTCCATTTCTGAAGATGGCATCATACTGGATTGTAATGAAAATTACCTACGAAGTCTAGGTTGCACAAAAGATGAGGTCATTGGAAAATCCGTTTTTGAGCATACCTCCAAAAAAAGCCTTAGGGAATTATCAAAGGGAATGGAAGAATGGAAAAAGACTGGTAAAATAACAAATCAGACAATATGGCTAAAAAGAAAAGATGGTTCGGAATTTCCTACCCTCATTAGCGGAACAAGTCTTTATGATGATACTGGAAAGATTGTGGGAAGAACCGTTTCTCTAAGAGACATGACAGAGATTTATAGCACAAAAGCAGCCCTTGAGGAAGAAAAAGCAAAAAGACTGATGACAGTAGGGGAATTATCGTCCAAGCTTACACATGATATCCGAAATCCGTTAGGTGTAATTCTAAATGCTGCTGAATTATTAAGAATACGCAAACAAAACATGGATGCAAAAGAATTATCGCTGATTAATATGATAAATGAATCAGCTTCACGAATATCATATCAAATTCAAGATGTATTGAATTTTGTCAGATCTACTGATATTAAAAAAGAGTCTTGTTCAATATTACAAATTCTGAACTCTTGTATTGGTAAAATCAAGTTACCTGACAATATCAAGTTAGTCTTGCCTAAAGACGACCTGACAGTAGATTGTGACAGGATAAAATTGGAAATTGTTTTTGAAAATATAATTAATAATGCAATTCAGGCAATTGATACCACTCAAGGTGAGATTACTGTGGCAATTAGAAACGAATCAAACAATGATGTGATAGAAATTTCAGATTCTGGAAATGGTATATCACCTGAAGTATTACCACAGATCTTCGAACCTCTGTTTACAACAAAAAGATCAGGAACTGGTCTTGGATTGCCCACCTGTAAAAACCTAGTGGAACAACATGGATGGACAATTGAAGCAAAATTGCCGTCAACATTTATGATAAAAATACCGCGTAGATGAGAAAAATTGGCGAGGAACTGAATTTAACCAAAATCACCTAATTTTCTTACAATCCAGAACGAGGAATGTTAAACTGTCGATGTACCAGAACATCGTCATCAACTATGTATATCATCATAAGTACCGGGAGATGTATATTTTGAATTAATTTCATTCTGATTTCTCTTCACTGCTTACAGTTATTTTCATAAATTCATGTATTGCAAGTTTGTATTTAAAAACAACTAACCATGTTCACTATGGATGTTTGACAAAGTGTTTTTGTTTGTTATTATGATTGTCATAAAATGTGTAAGACTTCACCTAAGACAATAGCATTATTGTGTTGTTCGTCTTTTGCAGAAAAAACTAGTGTGATAGTTTTATGTTCTTTTTGAAGATCTCTAATTTTGTCTAATGACAATTTGTTTTCCTTTAATTCTTCTTTGTATTTTTTCTTGAATGATTTCCATTTTTTTACATCATGGGAAAACCACTCTCTCAAGTGGTCAGTTGGTGCTATCTCTCTAAGCCACAAATCAACATGGGCGTTGGCTTTTGAAACCCCTCGTGGCCATAGTCTATCAATTAATATCCTAAAACCATCATCCGAAGAATATTTTTCATAAACTCTTTTTATTTTGATCGTAACACTACTCTGTAGTATTATTAAATAATGTTTTATTGATCTCCTAGTATGGACGAGAAATCATTCATTCGTGTTTTAAGGGAAAAATGAACCAACTATACGATTCATTCAAGAAACTGATGGCGCAAAATCAAGAAAACATTTTGATTTCAACTGATAGATTTCCTCTGATTATCTACAGAATACTAAATTAGAATTCTTTATACTATGGAAAAAAGAAGCAACCATTGATGCCATTTGATATAGACCAAACCATGCTTGTCTATCTTGGCATGATTACTGCTGGGATCTTTATCTTTCCATTCTGGTCTGATACTATCCCCTATCTTTACCAAATAATAGGCACTGGACTTGTTGCAGCAGGCGGGTTCTTAGTTTATTATAAATCCAGAAAACGCTAGTGCATATTTTGGAACTTTGACTGGGATCTTAATCTCTCTGTCAATTTGCTAAATATTTCGTTATGGCTTACGTCTGTAAAATTCACAGCTCCTCCTTCACGAATAATCTGTTTTTCAAACTTTTCTTTTATGGCAAATGTGATGGACGAATAATGGATTCTACCTTTGAGTTTCTCTTGTACTATGGTATCTGTATCAGGAAATGTCGCAAAATGAAATGACACTCCATTTGCCCAGAAAATGGTGGGTATGCCGCCTCCTGCAGACCTTGCACTGGCAATTATCTGAGTTATCCAGTCCTCAAATTTTAATTCTAGTACTTCATGAATCACAAGTTGATTCCATGGCTCGATTAGTATCTCCAAGTCTTGATCACAAATCATGCTCGAGTTTTATTTAAATGGCCATGATCCACTCATGATCGCTGTACTTGATCCGACGCTTTTTTCCGCTCTGATCGACCCGACGGAGACTTCCCAGAACCTCTGAAAGATGGATTTAAATACTATGCAAGTTTTTTGGTGATTAGGTAATTTAGATATGCAAGATTGGAGTCAAGCGGGCGTATACATACCATTGATGGTAGGATTGATACCTGGATTCATTTACTGGTGTGTAATTACCGCAAAGAAACACAAGTAAATTAACTAAATCTTTTATCTTCTTTTTATAATTTTTATCTCCTAACGCAAGTTTAGTAGAACCTTCTAAACTATGTTGTATAGATTATGATATGCTGTATATGATTAATCCCTCTTTGGAACTATTGACATGAAAACCTTGTTGCTTTCAAGTTTTTTGATTATGGTATTGTTTACAACCAATCTTGCTTGGGCTGATCTTCCACCTTCAACAAGTCTTGGTGTTGTAGTACTCCAAACAGAATATTCTGACAAGGCAAGTGATGGTACTACTGTGGTGTTCGGGGAGGTCCAAAATAACCTTAATTCTCCTGTCAACGCAGTTACACTTGGAGTTACATTCATGGATAGTAACTCTAATCAGATAGAATACAAAACCGGGACAACTCTTTTACAGGTAATACAGCCTGGAGCAAAAGCTCCTTTCATGATATCATCTACAAAAGCGGATCCCTCTATCACTCAAATCCAAGTAAAAATTGCAGGGTTCCAATCGTCGTCTGCAAAACAACAGCTCTTGCAAATTTCTCCTGGCTCTCTTCAAGTTTCTGACAAGTTGCTCATTTCTGGCAATATAACAAATAATGGAGCACAGCAATCTACTAATACAAAACTCTACTTGATATCATATGATGCCTTTCAACGAATAGTTGCTATAGGAATATCTAATCCTATTTCTATTGACCCTGGAAAAGATTCTCAATTTAGCATAACTTCAAATTCAAACACTAGGGCGCAATCCTATATGATAATTGCAGAATCTGATAATTACCAATCAAACCTGATCCATGTAAAGGGTGTTCAGGCGACGCTACCTGTAATTGTAAGTAATACTAAGATAACTGATCCTAATGGTACTTCGTACTCTACAATTCCAGTAAACGCATCTGTAAATATAACAAGTGATACAAAATATCTTCTCAATTCTACCCAGTCGTTTATCTATTATGTCCAAGTCAAACAATTCAATGGACAAGTAGAATTCATAGGAAAATACAAGGGAGTATTTCTTGGCCCGGGGAATCACAATGTATCAGTAAACTGGAGACCAAATACAGCAGGATCCTATTTTGTTGAGACATATGTGTGGAATTATGACTCTGTTCCTCTTTCCTCTGCAGTACCATCAATTAATGTAGTACTTGTTAAATGACAAATATCATAAATGCAAGATGGTATGACTAGATTCAAACTTGTGGCTTTAGGCGGTACATTTGATATTATTCATAGGGGGCATATAGAACTCTTGAGAAATGGATTTTCAATCTCATCCAAAGTTATCATAGGTCTAACCAGTGACGAACTTGCAAGAAAAAAAGGAAAAATCCCTATCAATGATTATCCTAGACGATACAAAACACTAGAAGACGTGATAAAAAAAAATTTTCCAAATTCCAAGTATGTGATAAGCAAACTTGATAATGATTTTGGTCCGGCAGTATTGGAACAAGAGGTGGAAGCATTGATAGTAAGTGAAGAAACTTCCTCAAAAGGCAAAGATTTGAACAAGTTACGGACAGAAAGAAATTCCCCCCCAGTTGTCGTGATCGTCGTTCCGATGGCTCTTGCCAAGGATGGTACACGTATCTCTACAACACGAATCAAAAACTCTGAGATTGATGCTGACGGAAATATACTTAGTTGACAAACAACTTTTCAATCTTTGAGTAGGTTCCATAAAACTCTAAAATGTCTAGTAAGACATTGAAAGAATTAACAGACAGAATGTTTAGCAAAATGTCTTCTGATATCACAGGTCTAAAGGACGGCCTTGATCCTGAAAATATAGCTCTCTGGTACAATAAAATAATTGGAGAAGCAAAAGAGATGGCTCCACCGTGGCTTGTAGACAAAATTGGTGTGAAACAAGATCCAATCCTTTATCTGAAATTCAACCTCAACATATCAAAACGAGCCGTTCGCTATCTCATGATGGCAATATCTGATAACCTTGATGACATGCCCTATACAACTAGGCTATACTTTCTCAAGGTGCAGGAATTAGTCACTCAGGAAATGGACAAGTCTCTTGTCTAAAATTACTCTTTTGTTATTTCAACAACATCTTCACGAATTTTGGTCTCTGTGATTTTGTTTACATCATCAACTACAGACTGGATAAAATCTGCAAAAAACTCTGCCTGAATCTTGTCTTTGAACAGTACACTGTGGGCAGATTTGTCTTTTAGAGATATGACTATCTCATTTTCAATTATCTCTAAAATGCCGCTGATAAAAATTTCATTATCATCTTTTATGTATATTAGACTAGCAAGTTTCTGCGCTTCGTAATTGTCTGCACATGTAATGTCTACTTTCATATTGGTTAATCAAACATGAACTTGTCTACTTGATCTTTTGCTTTTTCTCTTTGCTTCTTGAACTCTGATAGGAAAGGCTTTGTAGCATCTTTTAGATTGCTCTTGCATTCTCCACATAGCAGCTGTCCGCTCTTACACTTTCTTGCCCTCTCATCAGATTCCTTTTCAGTATCAAAGAAATATCTTAGATACCAAAATACTGGACATATGCTATAGTTTGCACCAAGTTTTCGTTGAAGCTCAACAGTGGGCTGGCCACCTGTAAACGTACTTGAAATCTTTTTGTCTATTATACCATCATCGTCTGTAGTAAATATGGCAGTCTCGGGAATTGAGGAAGACATTTTTCCTTGCATGCCAAGTCCAGGCAAAAACTTGGAATGAATCTGGGCAGGTTTTGGATATCCTAATTTTTCAGCAATATCTCTTGTTACTCTCCAATAGGGATCCTGGTCTATTGCTGCAGGTATGAGTACAGGAGTGGGACGCCCTTCTATTATTGACGGTAAAAAACACGGTGCTGCCTGTATCGGCGGAAACCCAATCATGCCTATGTTTGTAGAATTTTCGAATCCAAAAACTGCCTTGACAGTAGAATAGGTAACTCTTTTTGCTATCTCAAGTGATATGGGATAAATCCGTTTGATGTCTTTTGTATCAATTAGGATCTTTGTCTTTTTTGGATCAAATCCAATGGCAATTATATCCAGGATGTTTTCTTGTGTAAACTTTGATACATCATCCATAGATTTTCCATCACTGTACAGAAATTTTTCATCGTCAGTTAACTGAAATATCAAATTGACATCAAATTTTTCCTGAAGATATTTTGTAAAAATCCATGGAAGAAGGTGCCCCATGTGAATTTTTCCGGATGGGCCTCTTCCGGTGTAAAGATAAAACTTGTTTCCCTTCTCATATTCTGTCAAAACCTTGTCCAAATCCCTATGGCTAAAAAAATATCCTAACTTTAACATTGGATGCATCTCTCCAGTTATTTTTTCAATGCGTGCTTCTAATTCTGGGGAAATTTTTTCTGTACCAAACTTTTGCATGAGTTTATCATAGTCAATATCTCCTTCCACGCTCCAAGGAGTTACTGTAAACTCTTCAGATGACATTCACGATTCAGTTAGGTTTAGGTTTAAAAAGTCTTTATGGTAAATCTGACAATTTTGTATTTCTTAGAAGAAAGTTACAGCAAGAATCTACGCCAGTTTTTTAAAGTTTGAAAGTTGAAGAATAACATATTTTGAAAACTCTACATCTTGCAATCATTGTAATGACAACAGCTCCTCTGTTTTCTACCGTTCTTCCTATAGAAGCACAATGTTATGGTTGTGGTCAAAACTCATCTGTACTAAAACAAGGATTACTTGAAAAACAACTTGGATTGACAGGTCCTCCAAGGAACTCATTGATACCACATGACAATGAGAATAATTCTTGGTTAACTGTAATAGGAATTGGTAGTATTGTTGGAGGAATAACAGTTGCAATTTCGGTATATGTAATAAGGGTTAGGAAATGAAAACTCCCCATCTTTTGATAATTACTGGAGCAGGAATTGGCGTAATTATTGTTATGACTCTAACATTTTTCTTTATGGTAACAAATGTGCCACAACCACATCCAATGGCGTACTTGAAAAATGATACAGGTGTAGTCACTTTGGGAAATCAAGTATATTATTTTGAGACACCAAATTATTCTCATGACGCTTACTTTAACTCACCACAAATTTCATTTCATGATGTAACCTTTACCTTATTTCCAACAGGGTTTAGAGGAGGATTGCCTATTCCATGTACTAGCAGTCCTGAGAACTTCCAATACTATTGGACTGATGCCAAGTTTTCAGATAATGCACATGAGTTGTTACACATACTCGTATCTTCTCCACCATGTCCTACAAACCATATTCCATTCATGTTCAGTAATCATACGAATCCACAAGCAGGTTTGATATTCTATGATGGAAAAATGAAATTACTAACAAGTGTAGAAAATAAATAAAAACCAATAATTTTTCTATTTTAAACCCCAAAAAGCATACTTTAAAAAGTCTTTTTGGCTTTTTGTGATAATGTCGCAAATTCTGCATCCAATCGAGCAAAAAATTCTCAAGACATTGTCTGAAAAGAAAAACCTGACGCCGGAGGATCTTGCTACTACTACACAACTTTCCCTAGACCAAATAAGACGCGGCATTGAATGGCTCAAATTCAAAAATCTAGTCAATGTATCTGAATCGGAGAAAACTGTTGTAACATTAGGAAAGAGAGGTAGTGAGGCACTAGAAAAGGGATTGCCAGAAAGACAACTTGTAAACTATCTAAAGTCATTAGATGGATATTCTTGTGAACTTGATGACGCAAAAAATTACCTAAAAAATGAATTTGGCCCTGCTATTGCAAATGCAAAGAAGAATGGTTGGATTGAAATTTACCAAAATAGGCTCATGTTAAAGGGATATCATGATTCCACAGCTGAAGAAAAAATTATCAAAATCATATCATCTAAAACTCCTGCAGGGGTATCTGCAGATGAATTAGAAGATAAGAGTGCGCTAGAATCTCTGAAAAAAAGACCCGAGTTTGTAGTTCTTGCTTCAAAAAAATCTGTCTTGGTTGGTCTTACCGAACAAGGACTGGAAACAACCAAAAACGTTCCTAATGAAATTGATCTTACAAGTATATCTGAGATTGTATCTGTGCCTGATTCAGAAGTAAAAGTTACAAGGGCTATTGATGTACAAGCCTCTGCTCCTCCTGTATTTGCTGCACGTAGTCATCCGTTAAGAGATGTCATAGACGAAGTGCGCGAGATATTTGTTGGGCTGGGATTTTCTGAAATAATTGGAAATAACATCCAGTCTAGCTTTTGGAACTTTGATGCTCTGTTTACCCCACAAGATCATCCTGCAAGAGAAATGCAAGATACATTTTACCTACATGATACCATTGCAGGTACAGTAGCAAAACCAGATCAAATAAGGAAAATCTCACAAGAACACAAGAAGGGCTGGAATTATCAATGGCAAAACCAGGAAGCAAAAAGGCTTGTGCTGCGAACGCATACTACATGTATAACAATTCGTGCCCTTGCAGACCACCAATATGATGAGGCAAGACTCTTCTCAATAGGTAAAGTATTTCGAAATGAAAAACTAAGCTACAAACATCTAGCCGAATTTCATCAGGTTGAAGGAGTTGTAACGGGCAAAAATGTAACACTGAGAGACCTGATGGGATTGCAGACAGAATTTTATCACAAAATGGGAATAAAGAAGATAAAATTTTGGCCTACGTTCTTTCCATATACGGAACCATCACTACAATCAATGATATACAATGAGAATCTTGGAAAATGGGTAGAGTTGTTTGGAATGGGTATGTTCAGACCAGAGGTAACAAAACCACTGGGAATTAAAAATCCCGTACTTGCTTGGGGTGGAGGGATAGAACGAATTGCAATGCTCAAGTTTGGTCTTGATGATGTACGCGATTTGTATGAAAACAAGTTTAGTTGGCTAAGGAGTGTACCAAAATGCCCGTAGTCACGTTATACTTTGACAGAATAAGCAAGATTCTGGGAAAGAAAATTCCAAAAACAAAGATTGTGGATACTTTACCATTTATTGGATTAGATGTTGAAGAAGAAACAAGCAATCACATCAATGTAGAATACAGTCCAAACAGGCCTGACTATTCCACTGATTACGGAATAATCACAGGTCTCCAAGGACTACTTGAAATAAAACTCGGAATGCCTAGGTTGAAAATCAAGAGTGGAAAAAATGCAATAAAGGCAGATGCATCTGTTTCAAAGGTGCGGCCCTATGTTACAGCGATTGAGGCAAGAAATGGTGTTCTAAATGATGAAACAATAAGGCAAATAATTACAATGCAGGAAGATCTTCATAATGGACTAGGGAGAAGAAGAAAGAAAACATCAATTGGAATTCACGATCTTGACAAAATAAAATTTCCATTATATTACAAAACGGTAGCAAAAAACCATAATTTCATTTCTCTTGAATCTGATGTATCAATGACAATTAAAGAAATGCTTGAAAAAACAGATGCAGGAAAAAAATATGAACACATCTTGGAAGGAAAAGATAAAGTTCCTATGCTAATTGATTCTGTGGGAAATACAGTCTCTTTTCCACCAATAATTAACTCAAGACTCACGGAAATTAACAACAAGACTAGGAATTTACTTGTAGAGGTTACTGCAACCGATAAAAATGCGGCAGAGGGAGTGCTTGCAGTTCTTGCAAATGCTTTACAGGTAGCTGGCTTTCAACTTTTTTCTGTAAGAATAACTGGAGCAAACAATTTCACACCATCATTAAAACCACGAGATCTGATACTTGAACCAGAACTAGTAAACAAAACGCTCGGAATTGACATATCTAGTTCTCTTATGATAAAGTCCCTAAAAAAGAGTCGACTGGATGCAAGAATGAAAGGGAAAAAAATCATTTGTACAATTCCACGATATAGGACAGATATTTTTGGAGTGATGGATCTGGTTGAAGAGGTAGCACTTGGGTATGGAATTCAAAATCTAGTACCTACGATGCCTGAATCTGTCTCTGCAGGAGAAAGAAATGATATCACAAAGTCACTTGAAATTATTCGTTCACTCATGGTTGGTCTTGGATATACTGAAGTAATGAACTTTGAGCTTACTGGCAAAGAAATTTTGTATGAAAAAACCAATCGAGATTCGTCTAAAAAAATATCTGTCGCAGATTCAAAAAGCCAAGAACACATGATTCTTCGTGATGTACTTCTTCCTGGTATGATGGAAGTCTTGTCAAGAAATATCCATGAATCATATCCTCAAAAGATCTTTGAGATAGGAACAGTATTCGAAAAAGGTTCTTCAATCAGAGAAGTGGTTCATCTTGCTTGCCTTGATGCACACAAGGATGCAAACTTTACAGAAATAAAATCTGTTCTTCAATCCCTTCTAAAAATTGGTTTTAATCTAACCTGTGAAACAATTGCACAAAAAGAACACATGTTTGTTGATGGACGAACTGGTAATATTGTAATATCTGGCAAGAAACTTGGAACTATAGGAGAAGTTGATCCTAAAATTGCTGACAATTTCAAGCTGAGAACTTCTATATCTGGATTTGAAATGAAGCTCACTGGATTAATATTTGACTAGAAAATAATCATATCGCCCCAAATGCACGCAGACGGACTGGGATGATGAAATATGATTTTTGGTCCACCCAGCCGTGCTACAGGGCACCCCGGTAATAGAACAAGATGAGGATTAGGCTAATAGTACCAATGACTCTATGTGAGTCAGAACCGGGGAACATTCTTTTTTCCTAAATCTTCTAAAAATGTCTACAATCAAAAGGATTCTTGAGATTTTATGCAGAAAAGAGGTTCTATTTTCAACAATGATATAATTCTTGATTTACATGAGAAAACAGATCTATTGATATATTTGCATTGTATAGGTATACTATGGCAACTGCATATGTGCTAATAAATTGTGAACTTGGCTCTGAAGAATCTATCATCTCACAACTGAAAGCAATTAACGGAGTCAAGGAAGTTCACGGTACCTTTGGGGCCTACGATATATTGGCCAAGATTGAATCTCCAACAGTGGAAGCATTAAGGGAAATCATCACTTGGAAAATTCGTAAAATAGAGAAGATTCGTTCAACTCTGACCCTGATGGGAATAGAAGGTCAAAGCTAAGTCTCTGTGGAGAAATCTTTACCCATATTTTTGAACCCTACATCATAGGGTATCCTAATTTTTTATGCAAAGAACTTTTAATCGCGTCATGATTTTTTCATTATATGATTCTTCATTTCATTTTCTTGGTAAAAGAAGAGGATGTGGACAATAAAAAATGGGAATTTGAATACGTCACAAAGATGGCACATTTTTACAAGGTTTGGATTGAAAAGACTTTTTCACAAAAAGTTGACATTCAAGTAGATGAGATGATTGTACGATCTGGTGGACGATTACGAATTATTGATACTCCTACATTGCTTGAAGACCACGCTGATAGGGGAAGGGATATTTTTCATTTTTATCTGACTTATTTTAGGCCGCTTTGGACTGATTGTACATGTGAGGGATATTTTGCAGAGAATTTTGGCATGGTTTTATGGAGCAAGAGTCCACAAAAAAATGATTTAACATTTCTAATGGAGACTAATTGTCCAAAGGTTTCTCATGAACTTGCTCATGAATTCCTGAGGAAAAAAGGATACAAAAACTACAAGGAACTAGTACATGATATATGGGACAAACATCTCTTTGCATCGTTGCCCTTTGAACACTATGATGTAGATTATAAACAAACAGAAAAAGTTGCTCTGTTTGCAACTATAGATACTTCCAGTTTACGATCATAATACAATAGTTTTTGTCTAAACCCTAAAAGACTATAAGTAAGTGCCTTGGAGATTTTTTATGCCAGAATTCGTCTGTCCTGACTGTAGTACAAAACTATTTCATGAAAATGAAACTACATTGACTGTGGAAAAACAAGTACACATAAAATTCTGTCCCGCTAAAAAGAAGCACTAGCACTTTGTGACAGAATATATTCTGTCTTGAAAACTAGCTGTCTTGAAATCTATCTTATTTTGCGGATCTTTCTTTCTTGTTGTACTTAGCTTTTCTAATGTGACAAGTGCTTCCCCATCAAACCCGACAGAAGATCCGAAAACTCCTTCTGAAAGCTGATTTCCATGCTCTCCTTTCTTTATGTCATCAACCATCTCATAAAATTTTACGGCCTCTCTTTTTGTTGTTGGACCGCCCGAAGATTTGTTGAAACCAACTGCAATGTACATGCCATTGTTTTTCACTGCGATGGGTACTTTGTAGATCTTGCCAGAATGGCCTGGAATTTTTTCGTTTAACAAAATTTCACACTTGTGGAACATGCTTGAGATGTATGCAAAAAATCGATAGTTGGCATATGTGCCAGCGGAATCTTCGTGACAATCAACAAAAACCTTGTGCAAAAGTTCAAGAGCAGAATCATTCATGCTTTGCAGGCGTTCTTCAATTCTGCCTTTTCTGACCAGATCTGATTTGCAGTCTGCAGCAATTTTTTCTAAAATAAAAGGCGGCAGATTATAGTTTTTCAAGGTGGAAACAAAAGTTCCAGTTTTGGAGGCGCCAAATGTTGGAAAATTACCTCTACTCAATCCTGACTACCTCCATGTATTTTTGGTATTGTAAAACTCAAATCACACTCTCCCTAGTATGATTACTAGGTCTCTTTTTCCTTATAACTGTTCGGTCAAACAGAGATCGGATGGTGGGGCCGACCGGAATTGAACCGGCGACACACGGGTCACTACAGCTCCAAACTGTACATCATCCTTGCGTCAGTGAAGCTTGTGAAACCACTGGAGCCCTTAGCGGTGATCATGTGATCTAAACTGTCGCCATACCAGGCTAGGCTACGACCCCACGTAATGGACATAAATACACTTGAATTTTAATTTACTTGACTTCTGAAGATTTATTGGTACCATTGTAACTCATTTTGAGCATTGGACTGCAAGAAAACAACACATTATGATTTTCATCTTTTGATCAGTTACATGCATAATATAGATCAGAGTCACTTGGAGAGTGAAAATTGGTTCGTCCTATAATCATACTATTGGGAGCAATACCGGTTCTTGCTGCACTTTTCATTGTGGTTCCTACACTTCTTCGACCCGAAATCCCAAATGTTGCAGTCAATTCTGATGATGTTATATCAATAGAATACAGTAAAGAGCACCTCAAAAAAATATCATTTGGTCTTACGCAAAGCATTGGTGCTGATACAGCAGAAGTTCTAACAATCTCAAATGATGGTCAAACTACCTATAGTCTCACAAAGAATGGTTATTCTGAACCTGATAAACAGTATCAATTGTCAAAAGATGAGGTCAAAAGACTAACTGCACTAATAAAAGAGACTGGATTTATGGAAATCCCGACAACATCATATCCAGTAAAAAGTGATCTAAACGAGTATGAAAAATTTGGGTTACAAGTCACACTGGATGGCAAATCTATCAATATCCAGTGGCCCGACCAAAATTCTACTCAGAAATTCATTCCTCCCTTGATAACTGAGGTGCAAAGCAATCTAGATTCCGTGATTGCAGAAATAACAAAATAAATAGCCTAAGGAGCGATCAAATCTCATGATTCCACTCGCTGGTGATTTGGGTAATGCCAAAGGGATAATCAAAGAAAAGATAGGATCGTTTGGTACAACACGCGGAACTTCTACTCTAAAACGTGGTTTTGCGCACATGCTCAAAAATGGAGTTGTGATGGATGTTACTACCGTTGAACAAGCCCAGATTGCAGAAGATGCTGGTGCAGTAGCAGTGATGGTTTTAGATAAACTTCCATCTGACGTTAGAAAAGCTGGCGGCGTTGCAAGGACTGCAAGTATTAGAATTATTCAAGAGATTATTGATTCTGTAACAATTCCTGTCATGGCAAAATGTAGAATAGGTCATGTATACGAGGCAATGGTTCTGCAAGAAACAAATGTGGATATGATAGATGAATCAGAAGTTCTAACCCCTGCAGATGAAAACCACCACATATGGAAATGGGATTTCACAAGCCCATTTGTAAATGGTGCACGAAATCTTGGTGAAGCTCTTCGAAGAATAGAGGAAGGTGCGGCAATGATTAGAACAAAAGGAGAACCTGGTACTGGTAATGTTGCAGAAGCAGTCATTCATATTAAAAATGTAAACACTGAACTGAGACGTATAAAATCAATCTATGATGCTGGTGATGAACAAGACTTGATCAGTGTTGCAAGAGAATTGAAAGTTTCTTACTCTATTGTGGAAGAGACTGCAAGTTTGGGCAGATTGCCAGTTGTAAACTTTGCAGCAGGAGGAATTTCAACTCCTGCCGATGCTGCATATTTGATGACTTTGGGCTGTGATGGAGTATTTGTAGGATCTGGAATATTCAAAGCTGACGATGCAAAAGAGAGAGCACAAGCAATAGTCTTGGCAACAACTTTCTGGGAAGATCCGGATAAAGTAAAAGAAGCACAAAAAATGATTGATGAAAGACAATCCATGCTGGGATTAGATACAAAGAACCTTGAGCTTAGAATGCAAGAACGTGGTAGTACAGCATGAGCGGCGGAATAAATGTAGGAATTTTGGCAGTTCAGGGAGATGTTGCAGAGAACATACTGGCTACAAAGATGGCAATTGAAGAACTAGGTATGGAAGGTATTGTGACTGAGGTTAAAACTCCTGAACAAATATCTGATCTTGATGGGCTGATTATACCTGGTGGAGAAAGCACTGTGATAGGCACACTTTCTCTAGTCAATGGTTCATTGAAAAAAATTAAAGAAAAAATTGCAAGTGGAATGCCTGTGTTTGGAATATGTGCAGGTATGATAATGCTCTCAAAAAAAGCAAAAGATAGAGTAGTTGGTGAAATGGACCAACCACTATTGGATTTTCTTGACATCAAAATAGAACGAAATGCTTTTGGCAGACAAAAAGATTCATTTGAATCTGAAATATCGATGGATAAAATTGGCGTCTCCAAGTTTCATGGTGTGTTTATTCGTGCACCATCTATCATAGAAACAGGAAAAGATGTGGAAATACTCTCAAAGTTTAATGAAAAAATAATTGCAGTAAAACAAGGAAACGTCATAGGCACTGCATTTCATCCCGAGCTTACCGGGGACATTTCTCTTCACAAATACTTTGTAAATCTGATTAAACAGAAGAACTAGGTTTGTTAATTGGATGATCTCTGATTCCATCTGATGATAGGTTTATTGTACCTTATCCTTGAAGAATTTGGATCTTATAGAATAGGACTGAGATTAGACTATGTTATCTAGATCCGCATATTAAATTAGAATAAATGTACAATAAAAATTATATTTTGGATTTATCATTTTAAAAATAATGGGGGTTTCAAATTTGGAAACACTATGTAGAAAATGTGGTGATGAATTAGCATCTATCGAAATATGCATGAATTGCAATGGGCCTCTAAAACAGAAATGTCTTAATTGTAAAAAAATCAAAGAGTTGATACACTCGCATATGTCAGCATCATTTAGCATGGCCCACTGATTTTTTAAATTTAATTTGATATTATTATGATTAATGGGGATGGTGTTGACTGTTCATATTGATTTTATGTTATTAAAATGGTGTTTTAGAGTTATTTATGATCTGACATGCATTACAAATGGTCATATTTTTTGTAACAAAAAAATTAGAAAATATTGAGCGTCAAACTTGGATTCGTGATATGTGTAAAAAATTGTTGAAAATAATGAAACAATATTATTTCTGGTCATAGTCAACATGGAAACTTGTATGGAGTTACTGTTGGCCTACACTGATGTATCTGCTAGGAAAAATCCACTAATTTTTGTTAATTGTCATCTATATTACATTTTGTAATAAAATTAATATTGGAGTAATGACAATTAGTCATAAGGTGGAATCATATGTTCGAGATCGATGAATTTGATGACCTCTTCCAAAGAATGACTAGACCATTCAGAGAGATTGGAGACATGTGGTATGAACTAAGAAACTCATCCAACATGCGAACATTTGGTCCGTATTACTATGGTTATTCCTTAGCGAGGGGACCTGATGGTAAACCCGTGGTAAGGGAATATGGAAACGTACGACCAAGCCTTCTTCCAACTGCAGAAAACAGGGAACCATTCGTTGACACAATCGTAGATGGTAAGGAAAAGATTTTGAAGGTTGTCGCAGAGATGCCTGGAATAGAAAAGAAAGATATCAAGATAGAGGTGGTTGGAAGTATAATCAATATCGATGCAGAGCATGGAGAAAGAAAATATCATGCCAAAATACCAATAAGACAAAAAATCGATGAAAATTCTGTCATGGCTACATATGCTAATGGAATACTTGAAATGAAATTCAAGTTAAAGGAAGAGGATAGTCCTAAAGGAAAGATAGTGACGGTGGAATAAACCGTCTTTTCTTTTTTTGATAATCAGTATACTTATGTGATGTAAAAATTATTAATCGTAATAATTATTCAATACACTAGCATTAAAACAATCTACCAATTTCATCTATGAAATTACTATCAAAATATGAGGTTTATTAAAATTAAATGGCGTGACCCATTAGCAGAACACGGGGAGATTCCCTCCCAAGCATCAGGACGCCGCTGCGCCGATGTCCACAGTTGTACTCTGCTGGGTCACGCGGTTTTCAAGTCATCTGTCTTGACTTTTCCGCCATGACAATATAATCTACTTTCAAATATTTAAAATTTTACATAATTTTTTTTATCATGATTTTTATTCTGTTTAAAATTATTTTTTCAAATATGGTTTATCACATAAAAAAATTAAAACACATTTCAAATTATTTGAAAGTTGAAAAATAGATGGATCAATTATCCATAAAAAATAAATTTTTAAAAATGTAATAGATCCAGGTTCGATCCACGATTCACAATTCTCCTACTCTCCTACAATTTATTGGATCGAACCAATCTTTCTAAAACACATTTGTCGTAAAATTAAAATATTCCTTACACACATTATGTGACCAACGTGATACAATATGACGTTACCAACACAACAAACTCCAATCATCCTTCTAAAGGAAGGATCAACGCAAACAAAGGGAAATGATGCCCAAAGAAACAATATCCAAGCAGCAAAACTAGTTTCAGAGCTGGTACGAACCAGTCTTGGTCCAAGAGGCATGGACAAGATGCTGGTAGACACTCTTGGGGATGTCACCATTACAAATGATGGTGCAACAATCCTAAAGGAGATTGATGTACAGCACCCTGCAGCTAAGATGATGGTAGAGATAAGCAAAGCTACTGACAATGAAGTGGGAGATGGTACTACATCAACTGTAGTTCTTGCAGGTGCACTACTAGAAAAAGCAGAAGATCTTGTGACCAAGAATGTTCATCCTACGCTGGTCGTAGACGGCTTCAAGAAAGCATCTGAGAAAGCAATAGAGGTGCTAAGACAAATAGCAACCCTGATTGACCCACGAGACAAGAAATATTTGAAGAAGATTGCTACCACTACACTTGCATCAAAGCTAGTTTCAACAAACTCATCCGAACTAGCTGATGTAGTAGTGGATTCAATCTTGGCAGTTGCAGAAAAATCAGGAGACAAATACAGAGTAGATATTGACAACATCAAGGTTGAAAAAAAGAGCGGAGGTTCAATCCGGGACACAAAACTCATCCAAGGAATTGTTCTTGACAAGGAAGTTGTACATGGTGCAATGCCAAAGAGGATTGAGAATGCCAAGATTGTACTTCTCAATGCACCATTGGAAATAGAAAAGACAGAGTTTGATGCAAAGATTAACATCAATTCTCCAGACCAGATGCAACTATTCATTGATGAAGAGAACAAGATGATAAAGAAAATGACTGACAAAATAACCCAGTCTGGTGCAAATGTCGTTTTGTGCCAGAAAGGAATTGATGACATGGCACAACACTATCTGCAAAAGGCTGGAATCTTGGCAGTACGAAGAATAAAAGAAAGCGATATGACAAAACTTGCAAAAGCAACAGGAGCACGAATTGTTTCAAATGTAACAGAACTTACTGCCAACGATCTTGGAGCTGCTAACCTAGTAGAAGAAAGACTTGTTGAGACAGATAGATGGGTATTTGTGGAAGAATGCAAAAATCCAAAAGCTGTGAGCATTCTTGTACGAGGGGGTTCTCAAAGAATAGTGGATGAAGCAGAGAGATCTGTTCATGATGCACTGATGGCAGTAAAGGATGCAGTTGTTTATCCCAAAATTGTTGTAGGCGGAGGTGCCCCTGAGGCACATGTTGCTTACAAGATAAGAGAATGGGCTAACACTCTTGAGGGTAGGGCACAGCTGGCTGCACAAAAGTTTGCAGATGGAATAGAAACCATACCACTAGTCTTGGCAGAAAATACAGGAATGGATCCACTTGACACTCAAGTGGATTTGCGTTCCAAGAGTGCTTCCGGTAAGGCAATCTATGGAATTGATGTCACCGCCGCAAAGGTCGGTGATCTATCTACAAGAGACATCTATGAGCCACTTGCTGTCAAAGAACAGGTCATAAGTGCAGCAACAGAGACTGCTTGTATGATATTACGAATCGATGATGTGATTGCGGCATCAAAATCAAGAGAAATACCAAAACCTGGAGGTTATGGAGGCCCAGGGGGGGACATGTCCGGAATGGATATGTAATTCCTTTTTCTTTTTATTGGCATGCACAATCAAATAGACTCAATTTTCCACGTACTTGGAAACAAGGCTAGGAGAGATATTCTATCCACTCTTTCTAATGAATCGATGTATTTTAACCAAGTTTCAAAACAAATAGGAATTGGACAGCAGGCCATGCTGCGCCATATGCAAACACTGGAAGACACTGGTTTTGTTAGCACATATGGTGAGAAAAGTAAATTCGGAGCACCTGACAGAAAGTACTATCGTCTAAATTCATCATTTAATCTATCAATTTCCCTTTCAGAAGACGAATTTACTATAGACTATGAAGAAAAAATACATGACAACAGATCTCAAAAGTTATTTGAGAATAGATTCAAACAAATCTCAAATGATCCTAGCCTTGCACTTTGGAGTCTTAGAAATAACCTAGCAGAAATGGATGAAGAAATCGAAAACCTGCAGGGTAGAATTAATGATTTGAAAGTTATTCGACAAATAATATTGCACAAAATTCATCAAATTGGCAAGGAAAACTTTTCAGACATGGAAAGAAAAATTGTGTATACCATGATGAGGAATACGCCTTCATCTTTAATCGAGCTAACAAAAACGCTTGGTGAAAATAAATCTGAAGTAAAAACTGCCCTCAAAGACTTGCAAAATAAAATGGATAGTGGTAAAATGAGAGATCTTGTGGAAGAAATTGACATATAGTAAATATGTGAGGTTACAAGCAAATGAAGATTACATATATTGAGTTCATCAGGTGTGAGTTAGATGGCAAGTGGGATTCCTCAGAATCTGACATGAAGACGTATTATGAGGCAAAAGATGAACCTGCAAATTTGTACCTATGGACAAAAATAGATGAGAAAAAACAATACAAGTTCAAAAAAGACTCTATAATCAGAATTTCTTCTAATATAGTACGTTTCAACATGGAAGATGTGAAATAATTATTACTAAAATGATCTAAAATAAAAAGTAGTTATACCGTTTATATTAAATTCGAATTGATTGTATATTGTTATTGTGATGGAAATAGAGACAACTCCAGAACTAGTTTCAAAGGTTTACAAAAAAATTGAAGAGAACATTTCAAAATATAAAAAACTAGTCAATAGGCCGCTTACTCTGACTGAAAAAATTCTTGTTGGCCATCTTGATGATATGGAGAGTGCAAAAGATCTAGAACCGGGTAAAAGCTACTCGCTTCTACGACCAGATAGAGTTGCATTACAAGATGTTACAGGTCAAATGGTAATTCTGCAATTCATGCAATCAGGTCTAAAGCGAAGTACACTTCCAACAACTGTTCACTGTGATCATCTCATTAGAGCCAAAGTTAATGGAGATGTAGACATTAAAGTTGCACTAGATGAAAACAGCGAAGTATACAAATTCCTTGAATCATCCTCAAGAAAATATGGAATAGGATTCTGGAAACCCGGTGCAGGAATTATCCACCAAGTCGTACTTGAAAACTATGCCTTTCCTGGTGGACTAATGATTGGAACTGATTCACATACGCCAAATGCAGGCGGTCTGGGCATGCTTGCTGTTGGAGTGGGCGGACTTGATGCAACAGAAGTAATGGCAGGTTTTCCATGGGAACTATTGTATCCTAAAAGAATTGGTATACACCTCAAAGGGGAGCTGAATGGATGGGTTGCACCAAAAGATATCATATTGTATGTAGCATGGAAGCTTACAGTATCTGGTGGAACAAATGCCATAGTAGAATACTTTGGACCTGGTACCAAATCAATTAGTTGTACTGGAAAAGCCACAATAACAAACATGGGTGCAGAAATTGGTGCGACATGTTCCGTATTTCCATATGATGACAGAATGGAAGTTTATCTCAAGTCTACTAATCGTGAACAAATTGCAGATCTTGCAAACAAGCATCGAGATATTCTTGTTGCAGATCCCGAAGTTGAACAAAATCCAGAAAAATATTTTGATAAAGTGATAGAGATTGATCTATCTACACTAGAGCCATACATCGCAGGTCCTCACACACCAGATCTTGCAAGACCAATATCTGCACTTGCGGAAGATGTCAAGAAGAACAAATATCTTGATAGTATTTCTGTAGCTCTTATCGGCAGTTGTACAAATTCATCTTATGAAGACATGACAAGAGCCGCGTCTATTGCAGAGCAAGCAAAATCACATGGAATGAATGTAAGGATCCCGCTCCTTGTAACACCAGGTTCTGAACAAATTAGAGCGACGATTGAACGAGATGGACAGATGCACACTCTAAATGAGATTGGTGCGACCGTATTAGCTAATGCATGTGGACCATGCATAGGACAATGGAATAGGCCAGAGATAAAACCTGGAGAACCAAATACTATCATTACCTCATTTAACCGAAATTTTCCCGGACGTAATGATGGTAGGAGGGAGACAATGGCCTTTATGGGCAGTCCTGAGTTGATTGTAGCTCTTGCTCTTGGCGGTCGATTATCATTTAATCCGCTAAAAGATACTCTAAAGGGTTCTGACGGAAAAGAGTTCATGCTAGAACCGCCAAAAAAAGCACCAGAGGTACCAACAAAGGGATTTTCAAACATAGGTCAAATCTATGTTCCACCTGCTACAAACCCTGATGATGTAGAAGTTGCCATAAATCCTTCAAGTGGGAGATTGCAAAAACTAGCTCCATTTATGAAATGGGATGGTAAAGATTTTGTGGATTTGCCACTTTTACTAAAGGCAAAAGGTAAATGCACAACAGATCACATATCTCCAGCAGGTGCATGGTTATCATTACGCGGACATATTGACAAAATTAGTGACAACATATTCCTTGGTGCAGTCAATGCATTTACAAACGATGTTGGTAAGGGAAAGAATCTGCTAAATGGGAATACTGAATCATTTCCAGTTATAGCAAGACAATACAAAGAGAAGAATCTCAAGTGGATTGTAATAGGTGACAATAATTATGGGGAAGGAAGCAGTAGAGAACACGCTGCCATGTCTCCGAGATATCTTGGATGTGCGGCAGTTATTGCACGAAGTTTTGCACGCATACATGAAACAAATCTAAAAAAACAAGGAGTACTAGCACTCACTTTTGTCAATTCATCTGATTATGATAAAGTCCAGGAAACTGATAAAATAAGCATACTGGATTTATCTCAAATGCAACCTGGAAAAAATATCGGATGTGTGTTATACCATAAAGATGGTACAAAAGATGAGATCATGCTAAAGCATTCCTACAATGACTTTCAGATAAAATGGTTCCAGGCAGGCTCTGCTTTGAATATATTGCGTGAACGAGAAGCACAGGCCAACTAAAGAACTAATAGTTTGGAGGACGTTATTTTCTATCAATGAGTCATATCTTTGATCCTAATGAACTCTACAATAGGGTAGTTCACTATTACATTGACAAAAAGGGATATTCAAAAGAAAAAGCAAATCAAATTGCCCGTAAGGTTGTAGAGAGGGAAAAAAGTAGGTATACGTGCAAAAATGTCAATTGTGGTCATGGACTAGATGACCACATAAGACACAGTGAAACTTGTCTTGTCCTTGATTGTGAATGCAGAAAATTTGTCAGCTAGATACTTGCAACAAAATTTTTCCAAACTGGTTGCTTTTTTCCATCTTTTGCTGTGCAAGTTTGGCATCCTTTAGATCAAATATGCTATCAATTATGGGTTTGATTTTTTTTAATTTCATGAATTTATGTAATGCAACAAGCTGTGATTTTGATCCCAAATATGCACCAATTATCTGAGCCTCTTTACTATAAAATGATCTGATGTTTACCACTGCTTCTCCTCCAGTCGTGGTTCCACATGCAATCATTCTCCCCTTTACCTTGAGGACTTCGAGGCTTGTGGGCCATGTCTGTGCTCCAACGTGATCAATTACAATATCCACTCCTACCTGATCTGTAAACTTTAGAACCTCAGATGTTACATCTTTGGCATTTCTATCTATGACAAAGTCTGCCCCAAGTTTTTTTGCAAATTCTACCTTGTTCTTGTCAGATGCAATAGCAATGGTCTTCAGACCCTTTGCTTTTGCAAGCAAGATTGCAGCCGAGCCAACTCCACTGTTTGCACCCCAGATCAAAACAATGTCATCTTTTTTACATCTTGATTTCTCTAACATGTTCCACGCTGTAAGATATGAGATATTAATTGAAGCAGCCTCTTGATCTGAGAACCAACTTGGTTTTTTTATTATGTTTTTTTTTGGAATCTGGATGATTTCAGCATAACCACCTTCATATCTTCCAAACCCTCCGATGATTCCAAAAGATACTCGTGCAACATTGCTGTCAACTGCTGGATATATTATCACCTTGTCATCCTTTTTGAGACCTCCAAATCCCTCTATCAAAGTACCACTAACATCGCAACCAAGAATGTGTGGAAATGATACTGTCTTGCCAGGAATTCCATTTCTCACCCAAATATCCAAGTGATTCACTGCGCAATAATTTACCTTGACTAGAGCATGCCCTTTTTTAGGAACAGGATCTGGAATTTCTTCATACGACAAGACCTCTGGTCCACCATGCTTTCTGATGATTACAGCCTTCAACTCTTTGTGAAAGATGAAATTGTTATTTAAAGAACGCCTCAAATGAATGTCTGATAATACAAAAGAAAACTTGTTAAACTATAATCACGTCAAACTATAATTGGTAAAACCAAAAATTCTTGCATTTGCTGGAAGCACTCGCACTGATTCGTTTAATAAAAAACTAGTCAAAATTGCAACAGGTGGTGCAATGGAGGGTGGTGCAGATGTTACTGTAATTGATCTTCGAGATTTTGCAATGCCACTTTATGACGGAGATTTGGAACAGCAGCAAGGTCTTCCATCTAATGCACGCAAGCTCAAGGACTTGATGTTGTCACATCAGGGATTTTTGATTTCATCACCAGAGTACAACAGCTCTATCTCAGGTGTTCTCAAAAATACAATTGATTGGGTATCTAGACCCGTTGAAGGCGAAGAGCCTCTGGCTTGTTTCAAGGGCAAGGTTGCAGGAATAATGAGTGCATCTCCAGGGGGTCTTGGAGGTCTTCGTGGGATGGTTCATGTACGTGCAATTCTTGAAAATATTGGTGTAATTGTAATCCCGGATCAGATTGCAATAGCAAAAGCCCATGAAGTATTCCATGCCGATGGAACATTGCAAGACAAAAAACAAGAGGAACAAGTAAAAAAGATTGGCTTTAATGTTGCGAAATTACTGGTAAAAATAACTGTTTGACAATTTTATTTTGCACTAATATCCATCTGAATGATTCCAAAGATATTTCCATCAATGTCCGCACATATCGCCAAGTGCCCAACTCCTGGAATTGGAAACTTTGGTGTGTGTACTTGACCACCTTTTGATATAATTTTGCTGGTGTATTCATCTATGGAAGGAACATCTATTGTATTTGTCATGCCTATCTGTCCTGGCATTCTTCTCGCAAGACCTCCATTAATTCCAGCTTGTTTGTCGTCTCCTGTCTTTATCATCCAATATTCCATGGGACCATCCCATTTGTTAAACTCCCATCCAAATACTTCATGATAGAATTTCTGTGCTAGTTCTGGATTGTCTGAAGGAATGTCAAAGTGTACAATTCGCGGCATGTGCAAAAAGTGGATCACATGTTATTTAAGTTCTAATTTGTGTCTTTTTGTCTAGACAATGTTGTGCATGGCTTTGAGATCTTTTGCAAAGGGTTCCAAGCCTGTTGGAATCGCAATCTTTACAGTATCTTTTAGTGATAGGCTCATACTTTTTTTCTTGTTCCAAACTTCGGAATTGAATTCAGTTATCTCTTTTGTATGTCTTGTCCAATCTTCGTGTCCATCAGGTTCTACAAATTTTTCATGATGTATGGTATTTTTAGAATACAGATTCTGCCATAGATAATCTGTGATAAACGGCGTAATTGGTGCAAGCAGTGTCAAAACTGAAGATAATACCTTATGAAGTGTGAATATTGCCCCGTCTCGTTCTTCTTCTGTAAATCCAGAGCTATACGCCCTTCCTTTTACCATCTCAATATAATGTGCAGCAAAAAGATTCCAGACAAATTCTCTTAGTGCAGTAGCTGGTACAAAGAAATTGTATTCGTTGTATCCTTTTTTACATTCTTCAATTACCTTATCAAGCTCAGAGAGTATCCACTTGTCAGAAGGACTCAGTTTTCCGGATTTTATTACCGGAAATCCGGACAGAAATCTTGAGACATTCCAAAGTTTGCTTAGGAATTTTCTGGTTGTCTCTATTTTTTGTTCAGAGCATCTAAAATCATATCCCAGATTAATCTCACTTGCACTCCAGAACCGGAACGTATCTGCACCAAATTTTTGTATTATTGGTAGCGGATCAATCACATTGCCCTTACTTTTACTCATCTTTGCACCATGTTCATCCACACCATATCCCATTATCCACGCATCACTCCATGGTGTCTTGCCAGTGAGTTGTTCACATCGTAGTATGGTATAGTATAGCCATGTGCGGACAATATCTTTTGATTGGGGTCTTATAGTAGTAGGATATGTTTTTTTGAAAAATTCCTCATCTTGCTTGTATTTGGTTATGTAAAGTGGCGATACACTAGAATCCATCCAAGTGTCAAACGTACGCTGCTCACCTACAAATTCTGTGAAACCACATTTGATACAATTTGATATTGGACTTGGATCTCTCCATGGTCTATAGTATTTTCCAGATTCTGGTACATGTGGTTCGTTGCATTTTTTACAATACCAAATGGGTATTTCTGTGCCATAAAATCTTCTTCTTGAGATTGGCCAGTCAATTGATATTGATTCCAGCCAATTCATCAAGATCTGCTTGTGCATCGCAGGATGGAAATCAATCTTTGAACCAAGTTCCCTTATCTTGTCAACTGAATCTTTTTGTTTTAGATAATATTCTTCCATGGAAATAATCTCAATTGCTGTCTTACTTCTCTCAGATATTGGAGTTCGATGATTGATGTTCTCTATTTTTTCTACCAGACCTTGGTTTTGCAAGTCTTCAATTATTTTTTCTCTTGCTTGTTTTACCTTGAGACCTGCATATGGTCCTGCAACCTCTTTCATTCTACCATTCATTCCTACTGCTGCAATTTCTTCTAGCTTGAGATCTCTAAATAATGCAACATCATTTTGATCGCCATAACTACAGACCATTACTGCTCCAGAACCAAATTCTTTTTCAGCGGAAGGGTGTGTCCTGATCTCTACTTCCCTGTTTATCAGAGGGATGATGACTTTTTTTCCAATAATGTCTGTATATCGTTCATCTTCTGGATTCACAATCACTGTCTGACACGCGCATAACAGCTCTGGTCTAGTGCTTGCAATGATCATGGTTTTTTCTGTCTCTTTTACCTTGAACTTCATGTGAACTAGTTTAGTGGGAATCTCTTCGTAGACAATCTCGGCGTCTGCTATGGTGGTGCCTGTTACCCAATCATAGTTGTTGGGTCTATTTGCAAGGTAGATCTGTCCCTTTTTCCACATGTCAATGAATGTAGATTGGGTCAAGGTACGATATTTTTCAGAATCTGTTCTGTAATATTCTGTAAAATTACCGCTAAGGCCAAGACTCTTCATGATTTGTATCATCTCTGCCTCCAAATCATCTAGCGCTGTTGCACAAAGCTTGAGAAACTCTCCCCTTTCTGTCTCATGCATCCTAATTCCATGTTTTTTCTCGGTGTATAGCTCAACAGGTAGACCATTTCTATCAATTCCTATTGGGAATAGAACTTTTTTTCCAAACATTCTTGCAGTTCTTGCAATCATATCTATCTGAGCATAGTGTGATGCAGCTCCAATGTGCCATGGTCTTCCTGATGGATACGGCGGAGGAGTGTCAATTACAAATATGTCTCCCTCCGGTTTGAAATCATAAATGTGAGATTCTTCCCATTGTTTTAGAATTTCTTTCTCAATCTCAGGATTCCAAGCAGTTTCCTTGATAGTCGGTTCCATGTCTAGATCTTTGAAATTTGTGATATAATGTGGGCTCCCTTGTTATAACCCTCATACACATAGACCCCCACGGCTTCAATATTTTTTGGCATCTTTGGAACAAGTAGCTTGATTAGTTCTGTAGATAAATTCTCAACAGTTGCCTCGCCCTTCAATAGATAGGTTGTATTCCTTGGAACTTGGAGATCAAATCTTCCCTTTGGACCGTCAAATCCAATGTTATAATGTTGGTCATCTTCTTTGATGAGATATTTTTCATTAATGAAAAATTTGTGATCTAAAACTGAGATGACTTCCTTGATTATCTTTTTTGCTTCTCCAAAGTCCATCAATAAATTGTTCTTCATTTCTCCTACTAATTCTACTGTGACTGATGATGTATGGCCGTGTAGGATTGAACATTTCTCCACCAAGGGCAATATGTGCGCATAATCAAATGCAAATGAAGGATCTTCCATGAATATGGAACCTGTCTGTACCTCCTGAGTTTTGTAGAGAATTACGTCTTGTAGCTCTGATAGCCTTGCTGCAAACTTTGGATGTCCCAATGCAATTATCTTTACATCAGGCAATTCTGCTTTGAGTTCTTTGTATTTTGCAATGTCAATTTCAGTATCTATTACTTCGATTAGACCCTTGTCAGTTTTAAAATCTACACTTATCTTCTTTCCATTTTTTAGAGTTATGGAATAATCATACTGGTATTCGGTTTGCAAAAATTCCAGCATCTGTGCTATTGAAAGTTCGGTTCTACTTTTCAAAAGATTTCCTTTACTATCTATATATCTAAAATCTGAATCCAAAATTGTAGAACCCGTTGACATTTGAACAATTCTGCTCAATCCGTATATAAATTCTGTACAGGTGTTATGATGGTATTTACTTTAGCGAATTCAGAGTTTTCGCAAGGAATACATCATTTTGTGTTATTCCACCAGCATCATGGGTCACCAAGTCTATTGAAATCTTGTTGTATACATTAAACCATTCTGGATGGTGATTCATCTTTTCAATATGTATTGCTGCCTTGCACATAAAACCAAAGGCTTCAATAAAATCTTCGAATACAAAATCCTTGTGTAGCTTTCCGTTTACTATACTCCATCCCTGCAATCCTTGCAATTCGACTCTGATCTGTTCTTCAGTTAGTTTGAACATTCTCTTGCAATTTTTTACAGAATCCTATATTTAACTCTCAAAGTAAACCTATTCTGAAAATGGTGCCTGTAATGCCCGAACTTGAAAAAGAATTACACACACAAATGGTTCAAGCCATTGAAGGTACAAAGGGCTCTGGAAAAATAGGAATATCTTTTTCTGGTGGAGTTGATAGCTGTCTTTTGGCAAAAATTTGTCAAGATTTGGGTTACAATGTATTGCTTTTCACAATGGGCTTTGAGGGTTCACATGATGTGGAATTTTCAAGAAGAATGGCCAAAGTTCTTGGTATGAATCATGAGATAGAAATAATCTCCGAGAAAACATTTGGAGATGTGGCAAAAAAGATCTGGGATGAAATCAATGTAGATAATCTGTCTTGGAATGAAAATTGTATTGCGTTTTATTATGTGGCAAAACTTGCACAAAAACACAAAGTTACAAAGGTGATGACTGCCAATGGAATTGATGAGCTTTTCTGTGGATACAACGCATATAGAGACTCGATCTCAGAGGGAAAAGATATGGTGCTTGAGATGATGGAAGATAAGATACTCAACGAAACAAGAATGATGAAGGCAGTAAATCAAATTGTGTCTGAATTTGGCGTCAGTATTGTACAACCATTTTTGTCAAAAGAGTTTATAGGATTTGCAAAATTGGTTCCACTGGAATATAAAATAAAAGGCAAGGACGATTTGGTCAGAAAACATCTTATCCGAAAACTTGCTGTATCAATTGGAGTTCCAGAAGAGTCTGCGCTAAAGCTCAAAAAAGCAATGCAATATGGCTCTTTAATTCACAAAAATCTATTAAAAGTCAAGAAAACTTGGAACATGAATTTTTGACCTTGTTTGATACCTTCTTGATTATGTCAAACGATGCACCAAGGTGATTTTCAGGAATGAAAATTTTGTCTATCTCTTCATTAGTTAGATGAGCCGAGAATGCCTTGTCATTTTTTACTGCCTCTTTAAAATCTGTTCCATCTTCTAAAGATGCAAATGCTACCCGTTGTATGTCTCTGTAGGCCTCAAATCGCGGAACCCCTTTCTGTATTAATGCATCAAGAACAAATTCTGCAAATATCTGCCCTCTTGTTATTTCAAGATTCTGTCTTATCCTGTACTCATTTACAAATAAGGAGCTGACGATTCTTGTCATGGTACCAAGCATTTCATCAAGCAAAATGGAACTTGTTGGAATGATAAATCTCTCATTTGCAGAATTTGACAGATCTCTTTCATGCCATAGTGGTATGTTCTCAAACGCTACTGATATCTGACTGCGCAATAGTCTTGAAAGCGAAGTCACACGCTCGCTCTTTACGGGATTTCTCTTTACGGGAACTGCACTACTTCCCATCTGGCCTTTCTTGAAAGATTCTGCAACCTCGCCAATCTCTGTTCTCTGAAGATTACGGATCTCTACAGCAATTTTTTCAAGTGTAGATCCAATCAAAGCCATGTAAAAGATAAATTCTGCATATCTTTCACGTGCAACTATTTGGGTTGTGACCTCTGCAGGATATAGTTCAAGCTTCTGCGCTACTCTTTTTTGCACCTCCAACGCTTTTGCACCCATGAGAGAGCCAGTTCCTACCACGCCAAGAGTTTTACAGATCAATACTCTTTTCTTGATCTCTTCGATTCTTTCTACATGTTTTGACATCTCAAGTGACCAGTTTGCAAATTTTAAACCAAATGAAATGATGCTTGCATGTTGGCCGTGGGTTCTGCCTACTGCTGGCAATCCCTTGTATTTGATTGCCTGATCTGCTAAAATAATGGCTAGTTTTGCAACCTTTGGCTCTATTATTTGTAAAGTATCACGAATTTGCAATGAATTGCTTGTATCTACTAGATCATTACTTGTCAAACCATAATGTATCCAAGGTTTTGCAGAAGGTTTGCAGATTTCACTGAGGGCTTCTACCAACGCTGCTGTATCGTGATCACTTTTTGCCTCTAACTGTTTTACTCTTTTTACTGAAATCTTGCCAGATCTTGCCATCTTTGATATGTTCAAAGCTGCATCCTTTGGAATCATCTTTATCTCTGACTGAGACAGGGCAACTGCTGCTTCGATATCTAATTGATATGTTATCTTTTTTTGATCATCAAAAATCTCCTTCATTTCATCAGTACCATAACGGCCGCTATCTATTGGAAGAATTGGCATGTTTGGGATCAGTTGATCAAGGAAAATAAATCTACTTGTATGAATCTAGATTAAAACCGACACTTTTTTCTATGCTTGTGAACAAATCAAATCTATGGACTCTGATAAAAAACTAGAAAAAAATAACCTAGAAAACAAAATCAATGACGATCAACTAGGTGATGATACTGTTTTACTTGATGGAAAGACACTGTATGACTTGTATCGACATACTGCCAAACTGATTAAATGACTTGATCTCATACTCATGATTTAAATTGTGTACAAATACCTTTTTTCGCAGAAAGGGATGTCGTCACTAATTCCAAAGAAAATACGAGAAATGGAGTATCGTATTGAGGCTGATCCATCAAAAGGTATGAAAGTTCCGGTAACCATTTACGCCGATGACAAATTATTGCAAAAAATGCTTACGGACAGAACTATTCAACAAGCAGTAAATGTATCCACAATACCCGGAGTTCTCAAGCACGTTGTAGTTCTTCCAGATGGTCATGAGGGTTATGGCTTTCCTGTTGGTGGAGTAGCTGCTATGGACGCACAAGAAGGCATGATTAGCCCAGGAGGGGTAGGATATGATATCAACTGTGGTGTGAGACTAATCAAAACAAGTCTCATGGAAAAAGATGTCAGGCCAAGACTCAGGGATCTTGTTACTGAATTATTTACATCCATTCCGTCCGGAGTAGGATCTAAAGGTGCTGTAAAATTGACCTCATCTGATCTTGATGAGGTTCTCGTAAAAGGAGTACAATGGGCAGTTGATCACGGATATGGCTCAAATGATGATGCTGACGTGTGTGAAGAAAATGGACAGATAAAAAATGCCGATCCTGGAAAAATATCTCCTACTGCACGCAAGAGAGGTGCGCCACAACTTGGAAGTCTTGGTTCTGGAAATCATTTCCTTGAGGTCCAGCGTGTTGATCAAATTCATGACAAAGAGGCTGCTAAAAAGATGGGAATTTTTAATGAAGGACAAATTACTGTACTGATTCATTGCGGTTCAAGAGGTTTTGGACACCAAGTATGCAGTGATTATCTAAGAGTATCTGAACAAGCGCTCTCTAAATACAAAATAAATCTAGTAGACAGAGAACTTGCATGTGTTCCAAATTCTTCAGAAGAGGGAGAGTCGTATAGAAAAGCAATGTTTGCCGCATTAAATTATGCATGGAGTAACAGGCAAATGATAACACACTGGACAAGAAAAGCCTTTGAAAGAGTTTTCAAACAGTCAGAATCTGACCTTGACATGAAACTAATCTATGATGTTGCTCATAACATTGCCAAAGTCGAAAAACACAAAATTGATGGTGAGTTACGATCAGTTGTAGTTCATAGAAAAGGTGCAACAAGAGCATTCCCGCAAGGAAGAGACGAAATACCACGAAAGTATCGAGACATAGGCCAGCCTGTCTTCATACCTGGTTCTATGGGTACTGGCAGCTGGATTTTGTTGGGAAAGCCAGGCTCTATGGATTTGAGCTTTGGTTCTACTGCACACGGTGCAGGGAGGATGATGTCAAGATCTGCAGCACGAAGAAATTTCACAGAAGGCCAAGTACAAAAATCATTGAATGATAAAGGAATTTTCATAAAAGCTCTTACACGAGAAGGTGTGGTGGAGGAAACGCCTGAGGCATACAAGGATGTTGATGCTGTAGCAAATGTATCTCATGAACTTGGAATAGCTACAAAAGTAGCAAAGCTTGTTCCAATTGGGGTAATCAAGGGTTGATTGACGAAGACAAAGAATTAGAACTTCTTAAAGCAAAAAGAATGCTTGAGATGCAAAAAAATATCTCACAAAGACAACGAATTGAAGAGGTCAAACCTGAATCAAAAATACAGAAGCTTTCTCCTAGGGATATTGTTCTCAAACAACTTGGATATAGGGGAGAAGAGGTACTTCAGAATGCAGAATCACAATTTCCTACTGAGACCAAGCTCGTCGTAGAAAAACTTGCAGAGCTTATTCAAGGAGGGGAAATCACTGAAATCATTGATGGGGGGAAATTATTGACATTGTTCAGATCTGTTGGAATTCATGTAAGAATACAAACTACAATAAGTGTTGAACAAGATGGTAAGATGGTATCTTGGTCAGATAAGCTAAAAGGTCAAACCAAGTCAACGTCAGAATCTACAGAGCCTGTATCTTCTAATGACTCTCCAAGTACAAACATCTGATAATTGCTAGGTGCAAATAATTTCTTACATCGTGTATGTCTCAAGTAAGTTTATTATTTGTACATCCTGATGGATGGTTGTTTATGCACGGCAGAGCTACTATTCTTGAGATTGCAACAACCAAATATGAAATTGACCTAGAGATTGTTTCCGCTGCCATGGATGAATTACAGACTCTCTGTGGTGTCAAGGAAGGTTTTCTAATAAGCAAACCGATGGAAAGATTTGGTTGGGCCTTTTTCAAAGTATTGATAAAGACAGAACTTTTCTCTGGGATGGAATTGAAACTTGGAGATCAAATTGCAAAAACCAAAGGAAAAAAACTCGAAGATAAATTTATTGCCTTTATGACAAAATTCTTTGAAAACAAAAACGCCAAAGTAAAAGTGAAGCTAGTAGACGACTAGACTCTTCTTCCTCTTTTACCACCCTTCTTTCTGGTAGTATCATGAGGAATTGGAGTTACATCATCAATTCTTCCAATCTTGAATCCGCCTCTTGCTAGAGCTCTGATTGCTGCCTGTGCACCTGGGCCTGGAACTCGTGAACCGACTCCGCCTACTGCTCTTACTCTAATGTGAAGACCTGTAAAGCCCTTATCATGTGCTGCCTCCACTACTGCTGCAGTTGATTTCATTGCAGCATAGGGGGATGATTCGTATCTGTCTGCATTAACATGTCGTCCACCGGAACTAATTGCTACGGTCTCTGCACCGGAAACATCTGTGATGTGCACTATGGTATTGTTAAAACTACTGAAAATATGAGCTATGCCCCATTTTTCCTTAGCTTCTTGTGCGGACAACATTTGAAGACTCTTTAACGGGTTTAAAAAACATTAGGATCTAAGGTGTGTCCAACCGCATCTCTTTATGACTCTGAGTCCGTCATTGTCAACCAAAACCACGTTTTTTCCGTTGGATACATAACCTATCTCATATAATGAAACATTCATTTTCTTTGCTAAATTTCTAACTCTATTCAAATCTCTTGGATGTACTGTGAATACAATTTCATACTCCTCGCCGCCACAAAACACTAGATCCTCAAAATTCATTTTATTTTGACGTGCAAATTTGATTACATTATTTTCGGTGGGCACACTGGTTATCACAAATTTTTTTTTGCTCTGTTCACTCATATCGTTTAGCGTTATAGCAAGTCCATCACTAGAATCCATTGATGAAGAAAAATATCTAACAGCCTTTAATCCAAAATCTAATCTGGGATTTGGTCTAAAGATTGCATTTCTGAATCTTTTTGCAGTATTGGATTCTGCCTTGTAACCATCCAGAACAATCTTCAAACCTGCTGAAGAATGGCCAAAAGGCCCTGATGTTATTATAATGTCTCCTGTTTTTGCACCTCCTCTTGATGGCATTTTCTTGTTGCCATCTCCAAACATGGATACTTCTATGACCAGCTCCTTTCCTTCATTTGTATCCCCTCCTACTATGTGCAATCCAAACTCCTCGGCTGACTTCCGAAAACCGTTTGCCAACTCATTGATCATTTTTTGAGTAAAACCACGTGGTATTGCTAGTGCAATAGTAGCAAATATGGGCTTGATTCCCTTGCATGCAAAGTCGCTCACACATGAAACCAAACTTTTTCTTGCAATCTCTCCCAGTTTCATCCCTGTAGGAACGTCAGTGCTTTGTACCAACATATCTGACTTTACAACAAATTTAGCATTTTTTATCTTCAAGACCTCGACATCTTCTGGTTGAAATCTTGATTTCTTTCCGAATCTATTTTGAAATGTCTTGATTATTTTTGTCTCATCTGGACTCTTCATAGCTTTGTTTAACCAACTTGGTGATCTGTTTTTCTATTTCTTTAGCTTTACTCAAATCATTTGACTCTGCAGAGATCCTGATAATGTGTTCAGTATTTGATTGTCTTACCAAGACCCAACTATCCTCATCTATTATTGATTTTATTCCATCAATTGTTATTATCTGACTTGATTGTTTCCTCATTTTTTTCAAAAGGATTTCAAGTGTTTTTTTATGAAGTTTCGAATCTACACTAACCTTGGTTCGTACTTGATGATACCCTTCCATGAATTTGTTTATGTCTTCAAACTGTTTTGTCCCAACCATTGATGCAATAAGACCGCTTGTAAGAAGACCGTCTCTGCACATGTTAAACTCTGGTAGGATAAATCCTGCACTGCTTCCTTCTCCACCAGCTTGTGATTTAGTTTTTAACATCAAGTCCACAACATTTGCTTCTCCCACTTTTGATCTGTTTACTTGACCACCTTCCTGTTTGATAAATTTCTCAATTGTAATACTTGTGTCTATGCTGAGAACAAATTTCTTGTATCCTTTCTCAAGTGCACCTGCTACGCCAAGACCTAGTGTTACATCTGGTGATTGTTTTTTACCGTTTCTAACTACGACTAGTCTGTCTCCATCAAGATCAAAAGCAAAACCTATGTTTGCTTTTTTTGATGCATGAACAAGCTCTGACAATTGATCGTTTGTGGGATCTGGACTTCGAGTTGATCTGCCAGGTGTACCGTTGATGATGCTTACTTTACAACCTAATCTTCTTAACAACTGTGGAGCGACACTAAATGCTGCCCCTCCACCAACATCTATTGCTATTTTTGATGATTTTTTTATATCGCCAATTACTTTGATAGCCTCATCGATATAACCTGAGTTGACTTGTGTTTCAATTCCAATCGCTTCTCTTTGAAACATGTCTTTCTTTTCCAAGTATTCTAGTTCTGATTCGTTGATGCCTCTCCCATCTAGAATGAACTTGAGGCCATTCCATTCTAATGGATTGTGTGAAGAAGTAACTATCAAACCGCTTCCATATTTTCTTGCCTCTCTGAAAATAACGGGAGTAGGGGACGTACCTAGATTGTACACTGATACTCCTCTCTCTAAAAGTGAAGCAATTGCAACATTGGTTACAATTTCGCCTGATGGCCTTGTATCTCTGCCTATTACACATTTTTTTGACTTGACAAGACGTGAAAAATTTCTGCAATAATGGATTATGTCTTCAAGATTTAGGTCACTGCCAAAAATTCCCCTAACTCCTGAAATTGATACTTTCAATGAATCAAAAGCGCAAAGGCTTTTTATAAACTCTGATTACATTGCGAACCACTGCCTCGATAGCTCAGCCTGGTAGAGCGAACGCCTCGTAAGCGTTAGGCCGCGGGATCGAATCCCGTTCGAGGCTCTATTATGTTATAAAAATATTATGTGCTAACTATAGTCTGCTTTCATCTTTTCGTTCGTCAAGGGATTCTATGTCTAATTCTAATTCTTTTGCAAGTCCTTTCCACCATACTAGTGTCTCTCCCACAATTACTCCCCTTTTGATAAACCAAACCACACCTTTATAGATCTGTCGGTTCTTTGACATGATTCCTAGGATCGATCATTAGATCTAAGTTGTTTATTGTATGGTTTATCAAAAATTTGTTTGCTGTAAGTTGTGTCTGATCAAATCCGGGGATGATCTTTCATAAAAAAATTACATTTATAATTTTTTTAAAATTTTATAAAATAAGATATCTAATCTCTGATCTAAAATAATGAAAAAATTGGCTTAGAGCTCTAAACCAAAAGAATCTGCGAGATTCTGGAATCTTTCGTATGTTTCCAGATATTGCTTACCTTTTGATGTTATGACAAATGTGTTCTTGCCGTCGTATTCTATCTTATTCATTAGGCCTGCACCGGTGAGGTTGTCTATGAATTTTGAAAGTCTCGAATGTGATAAGTTTGCCTTGGTTAGAAGTGATGTTACATTAATGCCGTTCATACCGCTTTCTTCTGTTACAGTAAGCAAATCTCTTACTATCTGCATGCTTGTTCTATATGCTACCATTGTTAGAAAGTATAAGAATTGGTGATATAAGGGTATTACTATTTATGCCCTTTGGAAACCTTATAGGGATCAGATCTTGTCTTTGATGAAAGGAGATTTATCCTTTTTTAGCATATGGAAGATATTGGATTTTTCTTGTGTGGAAGAATGTTCTCAATGTTGCATTGAACGAGAGTATTATCCTACGATACAATTTGGTAAGATTGGTGTGCTTGTCATGCCTGAAGAAAAAGAGAAAATGGTATCACTGGCAGAAAAAAATGACATCGAAGTAACAATCCTGCCAAGAATAGGTGTGTCTGAAACAAAATCTGAGCCGAAAACAATACTTGCATATCAGATGATGGGAAAGGACATGGATGGTAATACTTGTCCATTTCTTGATACAAAATCAAGTAAAAGATCTCCCCATGGAGGATATGTATGTAAAATATATGAAAACCGGCCGCTTGCATGTAGGGCATATCCTGTAATCCAGTCTTTACCACTAGGCCTTGACCCAAAATGCAAATTTTGTCAAAGTTGTGGTACACCGTCTGGGAATGTGAATTCTGAATTGGAATCTTTAATTCTGATACAAAAAAAGATGGATACCAAAGCGCCATACATTTGGCGCTATGCTACTGGCACAGGAGAATCACAAGATAAGGATCTAATCAAAACTGGCTGGTTTCTAATTTGACCTGTTTACTCTTTCATGGGTACCTGGATAATGCTCTCCAATTTTCTTCGAGTAACATTTGCTGCACAACTGACCTTTTATGCTCCAAGACTCCATTGGGACATAAACATGATCCAAAGGGCCTTTGCATATGGCACATTGTTGTGTTTCTACCATGTAGATAACACTCGATTCAGTTCGATATAAAAATCATGTTTGTAAAAACCATATTAAATACTAGCAGGATGTAGAATAAAACAGCGGTAGGATGGATGGCTAATGTGGACCTCCTGCAAGAGAACCTATCAGTCATCATTCTGCCGCATCTAAGTTAATTTTCTAAAAAAGATCTTGGACTACTTTCTGAATGCTGATTATCTCTTCTTCCTCTTGTTTTATTTTCTTCTCTATTACACGAACCATGGAATCCTGCCATACGTGATGAGAGAAGAAATTATGGTATGTATTTGCAGCAGTCATTTCGTCATCAACCACAGTATCTTCTAGGAACTTGGTAGCAATGGTATCTGTAAGTTTGAGTATACGTTGATTTAGCTTGACACTCTTGAATACGGGCTCTAGCTTGGATATGTCTTCTTTAAAGTCGTCTTTTGTAAACAAGATCTTTTCATGAAGGATCTTAAAGTATACCGCAACAAAGAACAAAGTTGCATATCTTTTTGTCTTGTGACCTCCTTTCTTTCCATAGTTGAGGTTTTTCTTTGCGTATTCCTTTACACAGTACGGATAAAGAAGGAGCCTGTAATCATCATTTAATTTCTCGTTGAAGACTTCGTCATATTTGCTGCCTCTTGGCAGGAACTGTGCAGGGGAGCTATATGCCTCCGTTGGTCTTTGTTCTATTCCTGCAACAAATGCCTGTATAGCATCTTTTGCCACTATGACTTTTTTATGGTTATCTGGCAGATATTTGTTGTAAATCGCATCTCCTACAAACTCACTTTGATGAGACTTTGTCTTGGTATCAAATGAGCCACCCTGTATCTCATAAAAATAATGAATATTTTCCATTTGTGATTTTAATGATTTGTGAAAATCCATCAGGGATACCAAATCTTTTCCTCTTACTGCATTCTGGGAATTTCTATATTTTGTAATATTGTTCTGGTCAAGTTCATCTGCAGCCTTTATGATTGTAACCGTTATACTTCCATCCAAATTATGTGTACGTCTAGCATGATCTAATACAGAATTGGATGTCTGTGCTCCGTTTACTATCTGAGGGGAGTGCAACATTATGGAATTGTCCTCCAATTCTTCAAAATCACTTACAACTATTGTTATCCCATTATTGTAGTAAAAGAACTTGTGAGGTACTTCTTGCAAAGTTTCTCTCAATCCCTTGTTTACCGTGGTCTTGAACTGCATCCACTGTCTTATGTTTGACTCAAAGACATAGTCCTTGTTCTTTGTGACAAAATTGGTAAGCTCTCTTAGTTTTAAAATTCCAAGAAGGGTATTCTGATATCGTAGTTTAGTTTCAAGTTTGATGGGAGCTTTTTTGCCTGCCGCTGGTTTTTTTATCCTATCCCAAAGTTTCTGTATTATCACATCCACATCGTATATTTCAACTGCATCAAAATTCTCATCCTCCAGTTTCTGGTCTGTGACATAGATGCATTCTATCTTGAGATTTTTTTCTTGAATTTTTGTCACCAAGTGGGCAAGTTCTGGACGCATTTTTGAGATGTCTCTTCCTTGTAGCTTCTTGACATCTTCCTTGAACTTTGCAATGGCCTCAATTGAATGGGATGTTCCATACTTTGACTGGAATAAATAGATCTTGTCTTCAGAGAAATCTACTGGCAGATATGCATCTATTCCAAGATCATTTGCTCCGTCTATTATTGCATCAGTAGCATCATCTTCGGTTGCTTCAAAGACTCTGGTTAGAACCCACTGTAAGAAATTATGACCTTTTTCAACTTCGCTCTGTGCACTTTCTGCATATTCTTTTATGCTATCCTTGACATTTTGTGAAAACCCGTCCAATGGTTGACCATTGGTGTACTGATATGAAACAGGCTTTGCACCCGGAATGTATTCTAGTAGACCATTACTTCTTTCTGCCAAATTCACTCTATCTACAAATTGCCCTATTTAGAAAAGCAGGTTATTATGATATAATTATGACCTATGATTCACTGATATCCTAATGACTGGAACTATCAAAATCGAAGGCAAAAATCTTGTCTTTGAAATTCATGGAATTGATATAATATTGGCAATAAGAAAAAGCGTAACTATCCCACTGGATCATATATCATCCGTGTCTACTAATGTGGTGGTATCTTGGGAACCTTTTCAGCAACTAAAGATTGCGGGAGCATCACTTCCGGGCGTAGTAAAAGATGGCATGTTCCTTTCAAAAGACGGCCTCTTATTTTTTGAAATGCATAACCCGGAAAAATGCATAACCGTATCCCTAAATAATGAAAAGTACAAAAAAATTATCTTTGAAGTGCAAGATAAAGAATCTACAGCAAAAATCATTCGTGATGCAATATCTAGTAATCATATGGAATGAAAAACAAAGGTGAGGAAGGGATTTGAACCCCTATAGATTCGCTTTGCAGAAGCAATAATACTACTAATACAACTGTACAACGATTTAGGACTTGTGTCAAAGATCTAAACTGGGAAGATTACAAATCATGGCTCGTTGCAAAAAAACAAAAACACTATGCATATGTGATGCTGGACTATTCGCTGAAATACAATGATCTAGCTTTTACTGATGATCTCATATCGTTAGAGTCTACTAGGAAAAAACTAGACGTACTGAAGGCAATTGCCAATCTTACTCGTTATATGGATATCCGATACGACAGTTACTTTCATGATGAATTTACCCATTGGTTAAAACGTAAAGAGATCAAATGGACTACAAAATCTACTGTTAACAATTACAGTCTATCTAATAGAATAAAACTTGAGGACGTGTTGGATTCAATCAAAAAGTTACCTTACAAGCACAAGATATTCTCATTATTTGTGCTAGTATCTGGACTACGGACAGAGGAGGCACTTAGGGCATTTAACAATCATACTGTGTTATGTAATGACGGCATAATGGAGTTATTTTGGGATCGGGGAACAAAGAAATCTAATGCAGTATATTGTCATCCATTACTTCATAACAAAATTGATTTTAAGACGAGTAAAGCCGTCTATACATTTTTGAATAAACGAATACTGGGGTATGAAATACGATTTTTACGAAAGCTTAACTTTACTATTAATTCTGGTAAAGTAGACCCTTTGTTGGCTGAGTTTATGCAGGGCAGACGAGGAAATATCTCTCAAAAGCATTATTTTCTACCATCTATGTATGAGCACAAGAACAAGTGGCTAGAAGCATGGAATCTGATTATCCGTGACGTTGGGGGTGACTGGTAAATTGGTTAGGTATGATTCGCGTCTGGAAATCGCCCACGTCATTGAACTGTTTGAATAAGACCATACCACGTACTAATAGATTGTAGTATAGTTTCTACAATATACCGTACCCATTCTATGAACATTACTTATGTGATCAGTTGTTTCACGTTGGGAGGACACATTAGTAAAACATCGTTTTGCATACAAATTAGTAAATTACTCATTACAAACTACGGTAGGCACAATATCATCGAATTGATTGTATAATTGTAAATCATTGGGGAACTTTGTTCGTAACCAGATCATCAGAGTATAAGGATGTGATCAGGCTTACACACTATACAATCTTTGAAGTATTGATTCACGGTAACATGGTTCCACTGGGTTTGCAGATTAGTAAAATCAATAATTCTGTTTATTTAGTAGTATTATCTTCTTATTGTATCCAGTTAGTCGGAACACTAACAGGGGTAACGTCTTCTCGCTCGAAGGTATAATCCCTTCAGTCTGCTTGCGATGTTGCTGAAGTGTCGATCATAAGACACATGTAAGTGGCGGTAAAGGCACAACGTGCTGTGGTATACAAAGTCCTGACCACTCGCTATCCCGGGATCTTTAACGCAAGAGATAACTAAGCTGTATGTGTCTAAGCACTCTTGCACTTGTGGTTGTATATTATGAATAAGTAAATGACTGATCTAGTTCGATTGTGTAATTGTAAAACTGAAACTCGTTTTGTTCGTAAGGCATTACAACAAGTAGCAGAAATGATTAGGCATGCACATGTTTTACATATCTGATACGACATACTGTACCATATTAGTAAATTAGAAAATCATGCCTGAACAATGATTTGATCGTATAATTGGAAATCATCAAACGCATTTGAACGTAAGCCATTCGCAGTAAGTAGAGGACGATAGTAGGCTAATACTCGTTCAAAGTATGTGTAAAATGTTACCGTATGTTGATATCAGTAAATTACCTTATTAGTAAAATTGTGTAAGTGTAATTACTATCTTAGGATAACATCAGACTAGATCATAAAGAAGATAATTACTGAAACCAAATGTATTACAATACAAGTTTTTGTACGCTGATCAGCAGTTGAACTAGTCTCTGTCCTTTGTCTGTCAGTTTGTATGTAGTTTGAATGGGTTTTGTTGGCTTTACTGTTCTATCAATTAGTTTACGATTTGTCAAGTCTTGTAATGAAACTGAGAGTACACTTCGAGTTTTAATGACAGTTTTTTCTAGTTCAGAATATCGTGCTTCATGGTTATCGTGAAGATAAAACAATATTCTAATGTCACTAATTTGGAATAGTTCTTCCCAGTCCAATGGTTATAGCAAACTAGCATGGATTCATAAGATAGTACCATGTTCTAACAGATGTAGTACCTGTTTAACCGAGTACTTAATAGGAACTCAAAGAAAAATCACTCAATGAAGTCGTATCTACTTGGAACGATTGGTGGTTTATCTTGATACGCAATTCTACTAGAACAGTAATCATTGTTACAATATTGGCCCTTGGAGCAGGGATTGTTATTGGTACTTCCGTGAATGTTGAAGCTCAGACGTCATTACCACCTATTCCAAAATGGATAAAAAATATTGCCAAATGGTGGGGTGAGGGCCAAATTAGTGATGATGAATATGTTAAATCCATACAGTGGTTAATTGACAACAAAATAATATCTATCACAAATAATCAACCTCCTCAGAATATTCAATCAAGCACAGATCAAGGAAATAATGTATTATCTGCACCAAAGTATTCTGAATATATTGGAGAATTTTTTGCAACATCACAACCTGATAGAATTCAAGCTAGGTTTAGTTTGACAGATTCTTCGAATAACTACATTTCATCAGATGGTATAGGAATTGTATCTATTGTTAATTCAAATAATGAAACAGTTTACACTGGAACTGTAAATGTTAGTAAAGATGATTTCAAGCAATACAGCTATCTCATAAGTGGGAAGAATACACTTGCTTATGTCTGGGAAATACCTTCTAACCAAATAAAACAAGGAAGTTCTGGCTATGGTACTGTTTATCTGTCCTTTAAAACAAATGATCTAACATTCGAAAAGATTAGCACGTCAATATTTGGATTGATGACATTAAGTCCACAAGCTATTCAACAAATACAAGATCAAGATTTTTCTAAAAATGCTGTAAAAGTTAATCAAAAAATCTCAAAAGGGCATTTTGAAGTATCTGTGATTGATGCGGGACAATTTGTAACGAATCAACTTGGAACAAAAGAGACTGACTTTAGAATAGATCTACAAGTGAAAAATTATGGAACTGAAGCAGATGATTTTGTACCAACTGCCATGGCTATATTGGATAGTGCAGGAAACCAGTACGATACAACTTATGGTGGTTCTTTGGATACGCTTACACAAATCTATCCTGGTGTTACAAAGAGTGGATCGATTCTATTCAAAGGTGTGCCTGAGGGTACAAATAATATAAAGTTGGTATTTCAATTAGGATATGATGAGAATTTCAAACCATATCAATTTGAATATGATATTTCATTAAAATAATTTACAATTAGTAATTAACTCAAAATCCTCATGTGATCTGCAAGTGTACAAATTGGTATTAGTTGATAAAATGTCGTACACAAATAATTGTGAACGTGTTAATTTTAATTAGCTATTAGTTGGATTTAGAATGAATGTAGTTTGCCTCCTATAGAAATTTATCAAGAAGGTGAAATTCCTCCTCTAGCAGAAATGCTCTATTCTATGTATGATGAAGATGGACTCTTCTTTATGGTTGATGCTATGAAGGAAGTAATTGAATTCTTACCTCAGTTGATCCTAGTTCAAGTAAAGAGGAACACGAGAAACAGATCCAGGTATTGAATCTAGAACTCATTGTAAAATTCTGTCAGTATTCTGAAAATCTTGCTGTACTAGCGTTGACATTCAAATCTACTTTTGATATGGTAACGAAGAGAAATTAGGGCTTTTAAAAAAAATTTCATCATATGGCATATCAGAAGTTGTTGATTTCTATACTCATATAGGAAAACGAAACATAGCATATGTTTCAAAATTTGTTGGTTATCCACCATTAGAGCTTCAAGAGCAAAAATCAGCTGGGATCATTCAAAGATCATGTGATAACATCAAAAGCGAGATGACAAAAATAGGAACATCGTATCAAGAATATCGTGCACTATATGATGCATACAAACATGGCTACAGATTATTTTTTGGTAGAGATGATAATACACATGATGATGCTTATGCTTACATAGACAGCGAAGGAAAACAAAAAGCAGTTACTGTAAATAAGGAAGGGCTCGATCAAATATTTTCATCCATAAAACAATGTAGGAATATTATACGAATGATCTTACAAAGTCATAATGAACGAGTAAAACACGAGAAAAGTGGAGAAAAGATGGGAGTTGTAAATATTCCAAGATTGAAAAAACCAAACGATCCGCAAGTAACGGATGACTTATGTTTCACATATCCTACAAGAGGTGATAAACTTCTAAGAGAAATTAAAGAAGGGGAAGAAGTCTATAATATGTTCAAGGAAAGTCTAGAAATGAAACACAATGGCAAAATTGTGGCCATAGATATGGATGAAAAAAATATTGTTGCTATGGATTATGATATAAAGAATGTCATGGCAACAATAAAAGAAAAAGGATATTCTGGAAGGTTGCGTATTAGAAGAATTGGTAAAAATGATGCGACTGGAACAGGAATTTATTAAATTGAATGAGAATACAGTCGAATTACTCTCCAACAAGGGTTCTATTTTAGCTGAAAAATATGGTAAAATTTCTGAAGCTTTAGTATGTTATAACAATGCATTGGAAATTAATCCTGATTATGTTAATGCGTTAATTGGAAAGGGATCTTGTCTTGCTACGTTTGGTGAAACTAAAACAGCAATCTTGTTTTATAATGAAGCGTTAAAAATAGATCCTCGAAATGTGGATGCGTTAATTGGTAAGGGATGACATAGGCACAGAATGGATAATTCATGATGTTACGCCTTTTAAGAAAAATGCAACTGGTTTTGTAGATGGGCTATCTCAGAGTTTTACAATAGGTTCAGATTTTACGGCATCAACATCAACTGTGGCAGTTTACAAATTCGATTCATCGGATGATGCTAGCAAGTACTATGATAATTTTGTTGCAGCATCTAAGGCAGGTGGGGGATATACTGAATGGACGCCGGGAGGCATTAATGCTGATAAATGCTATGGAAAACAACAAGATTATCCGGGAGGAAGCATTAACAGTCTATTCTGCATCAAAGGTAACTTTGGTGCAGGTGTAGTGGAAGAGGGAACTGATTTGGACATATCTACCAACGTACAAAAATTCACAACGATTGTTTTGAATAAATTATGATATCAGGAATCGCCCACGTCATTGAATAAATGAGATTGGGCCTGATCAGGTTCGTACACAATTGTATGTTTTATCGAAAATACTGTACCTAATATTCAAAATAGATCCTTTAAGGAACCATTTGTAACAACAAAAAGGTGAATCGTTGAACCAAAACACTATTGCAATCATTTGTGACTGTGATGAAACTTTAGCTCCTGATACTACAGGGTTTTTGCTTGATTATAATGGATTATCACAGAAGTTATTTTGGGAAAATGTATCAAAGATGGTTTCTCAAGGCTGGGATCCGCCTTTGGCATACATGAATGAGATTGTTGAACTAATGAAATCATGTCATATTGAACAAGATACTAATGAAAAACTAACTGCACTTGGAGAGCATGTTAAACCATACAAAGGAGTTCCAGAGTTTATTCCAGAATTGAAATCCATGATAAAGCAAAACAAGGATTTTACTAAAGCAGGTATCAGCCTAGAATGTTATATCATATCCTCTGGAATGGAGGATCTCATCAAAGGCAGTGTTCTTTCAAAATATTTTGATGATATCTTTGCAGGAAGGTTTGCAATAGATATGCATGGTAGTATCGTAGGAATAAAATCAAGTGTTACATTTACTGAAAAGACCAAATTTTTGTATGCAATTAACAAGGGAATATCAGGAACTGACTTGCGAAAAAAGCCATACCTAGTAAATAATGCAATCAAGCGGGTAGATAGAAGAATTCCTTTTGAGTACATGATATACCTTGGAGATGGGCCAAGCGACATTCCATGTTTTTCTGCTGTGAGAGATTACGGGGGTAATTGCATAGGAATAGTTGGAAAAGACTCGGCCCACAAGGGGTATGAATTGGCCAGAGGAAAAAGAACAACCGTTGGCCCATACTCTAGGAACTATGAAAAGGGTAGTGATCTGAGAATGATGCTTGAAACTATAATCAACAAGATAGGGTATCAGATTGTAACCAAGAAAAAAGAATCTGGATTAAATTAGTCCAGATAGTTTGAACGAAATCCCGTACACACATGAATTAGAAACAGATCAACAAGTCTTTAAGTTCATAACTAAAAAAGAAATTATGACATCGAAAGATCTTATTCATGATATCTCAAATCTTTATGATGTGATATACCATCCGCCTGACATGTTAACTTTTGATGAAAAAGAGGAACTGATAGAAGAAAAACTAACTTCTCTACTGATATCATATGGCGGGTTGATGGGACGCATGAAAGAAAATTTTCCAGATAAGTATGAAACTATAAAAGAAATATATTCGCAAATTACGTCTTTATCTCAAAGTCGCATACGCCAACGAGTCGTAAGTCACGATAGACGTATGATCGCTATAGAAATCTCAAGACTCGCATCACAAGCATATGAATATGTCAAAGCTATGGAAGAAAATACTGCTTCCTCAAAATCTAATCAGGCACTAAAGAATGCAAAAAAACTGCGTGAAGATCTACGCTCCGAGTCAATCATTATGGGTGACTTGTTACGAGAATGCAAAACCATTTGTAGATATCTGGGAATTTCAGAAAACAATCAATGGATTGATTGGGAAATGAATGGCTATCAAGGACTCTTTAAGACTAAAGGTGAGGCTAGAGAGAAACTCCCAAAATATAGATTGGCCAGTATGATTTTTTATAATCCATTTAATCGACAATTACAGCTGCCTCATTACATAAATGAAATATTCGGAATAGCTGAATTAGAACAACCTATTGCAGAATTAGAACCTCTCAAGAAAAATGGTATGATGATTCACAGTAGCGCAACTCTTGATGAATTGAACAAAATGCTTAGAGAAAAAGGATCTTTAAACGAGGACTCTTTTGTTTCTATTGCGAGTGTACCTAATAATTACATTGACCGAGTAATTAACGGAGTTAAAAATAGAATCCATGAATTTCTAGATGAAATAATTTTGGAATTGGAATATGGAAAAATTCCTGAAGAGATTTTCAGTCAAATAAGACGAGAAGTAGATCATAAACTTACAACTTTGTGTCCAGGCGCAATTGAAAAATTAACAATTACATACGAACAGCTTTCTCTCGATAAGAATCCTGAAATATATTCTCAAGTTGCTGCTACTTGTAGGAGAGTGATCAAAGATGTTGCTGACGTATTATATCCTCCAACGACTGATGTTAGTCATTCTGAAAATGGGAAGCCTATACAATTAGACGATACTAAATTCAAAAATAGAATTCTGGAAGCCATGAAATTATCTATTGATAGTAATACTGAGAAAATATTCATTTCTTCCATGTTTAGTTATGTGGATGAATTTCTTAGTGGGATTTACCGCTATGCTAGTAAGGGAGATCATGCAAAATTTAACAAAACAGATGCGACTAGATGTGTAGTTTATACCTATTTGTTACTTGGTGATATTCTTCATTATTATACAGTGGATAAAACTAATTTGGAAAAAATAAAATGAGTTTTCCAAAAGATCAGAAAATAATTCAACAGATCAAATCAGCTACAGTGTCTATAGGATTAATGGATATGGATACAAAATTAGTTGGAATAAACGGTAGTGGTTTCATTTATGATTCACGTGGATATGTCATGACTGCAGCTCATGTGTTAAACGAATGCATAGATATAGAAAAATCATTACAAGCAAAAGGAAAAAATGTTGAAACAGTTGTATTACTTCCAGTCGCTTCAGAAACTGAGAGTGCAGTAATACCCATAGTTGTAAATGGTAGGCTCTTAGCTAATAGGGATGCAGGTCAGCAATCTACATCTGATCCTTATGAAATGGATGTTGCTTTAGCTAAAATGAAGAATGTTAACAATACTTCGTATCCATCTATAAAAATAAAAAAGAAACCGTCAAAGATACAAATTTCTGATGAAATATCTATGTGTGGCTTTCCTCGAGGATCACATTCATTGTCTACTATAACTACAAAGATAACTGGAGTGAGACTTAGTCCAATAATTCAATTTGGACATGTGGGTGCGTTATTACCTTCAGATAATGTAAAAGATCCATATGGAATTCAAACTGATATAATTGGTACTTCGAGTTCTAGTGGTTCTCCATTAGTAGATCCTAATACTGGAGAAGTGATAGGTTTGGCACAAAATGTGATTCCTTCAACCTTTGAACTTAAGACTGCTGAAAAACTACAAGGAGAACTTTTGGTGGGTCTAGTGTGGGGAGATATTTGTAATAGGTTTTATGATCTAGCTGAAGCTACTAAAGATGGATTTGATAACGCACATCAAAAGAAATTCAATACGGATGTTACAAAATTTAATGCATCATTGGGGCCTGATATTAAACCGCCAATTAAAGAATAGAAACAATCATGCATATGATCTTAGTATATAAGAATTACAGAATGCGAAATTCTAAAAAAACTAGATTAAGATAAACCTCGTGATTATAGTACTTCATGAAAAGAAAAGATCTATTATCATGTCTTCCACAACCAGGTAAAATATTTGATCTGAAAGAAATACGATCTGACCTAAAAAAGAAAGGATTTCACAAAGAAGCTAACGGAAAAAACCTATACAAATCAATTGAATCATTAGTGGAAGAAAATTTTCTAGAAAAAGTAGATGTACGCCATTACAAAGTCATTGATGTAAATAATAGATTAGATCTTACAAAATATCTAATAAGGAAGAATCTAGAAAATAGATCAGTAATAGAATGGGATACTGGTAGTGGTCTTTTATCACGACCTCGAACTGAGGGAGTTATTCTTGGAATACCGCCAAATCATGAATTCGAACAAAAATGGCAAGGACTGTGTTATTCTATCCTGAAAACAAGAATGTCAAACATATTTCATGCGATTACTGAATTAGTAACTTCAGTCGATAAAATTCCTGTATATGGCTCAGGTTATGTGCGTGAGGCAAGCCTAGAGTTAATTCCGTTCTTTATTGGTGAACTTGCAGGAGATGATCATGATGGATTGGATGAAAGAAGCTTGATTGTGCTAATAGAAAATCTTGTTCAAAATAATGAATTTCGTAATGTGGTTCATGTTGAAGATTTGGAGGAATTAAATCAGATGTTGACTATCTTTAAGACAGGCCTAACAAATTACAAGTCAAACAGTAAGAAACCTAAAGACTTTGGAATGGTTATGTTTCCTGGTTCATTCACAATCGATCCCAATATGCCTCATGAAAAAGATGTTCTTGAATTCATGGGCTCTGATCTAAAAAAGAACAAAAATGCTGAAAAAATAGTTGCTAATTTATCGACTTGGTATTATCCGGAAGAAGTAGGACGAATTTTTAGGAAATATGACGGATATTATTCAGCTAAAATTACTACAAAAATTCATGAATTACATGATATGATTGAAACTGGATTTATTGTAATATTCTGTCTTTATGACATAGATTATTGTCATAGAGTAATTGACGGACTTGAATCTAAGAAACTTAAGGTTGGATATTATGATCATGATGGTCATTATGTTGGCAGAAAAAATACGCTGTTTGTAATGTTTCTATCTGATGGCTTTTATGTAAACAGTAGTCGTCCAACTGGTTCATCACGATTAATAAAGACTGAAAGACAAATCAAACAAAAGGCATACTATGAAGATATTTTTAATAAAACAATAGAAAAACTCAAGGAAATTTTCAAACAGAAAGGAGGAATTGATAAATGCATACAATATGCAACATTTGCATCTGAAATCAAACTAAATTCTAGCCCGAGATTTGTATTATCTGATATGAATTGGAAACGTATTCTCAAAGATATGGGTTACTCTCCTACTGAAGATCAAATACAACAATGGGTTGACGAAGGAAAGAAGGAGGCTAAGAAATTTGTAAAAAAATGGATTAATCGAAAGAGAGATGAGATTTAATGGTGATTTATTATCTAGCTAAAGAACAGATAGAAGAAATTCACAAAAGTCTTCAACCTAAACCAAAAGCATTTGGTTACTTATACGAAGGAGGAGTGGATTTTATGTTATACCAAGTGGAAGAGGTTTATGAAAATGAACCTGAAAGAGATGCCATAATCGGTAAAGCTGCATATCTGTGGCATACATTATCTTTTAACCAATATTTTGCTGATGGTAATAAAAGGATGGGATTTGTAATTGCCGATACTTTTCTTCGAATAAATGGTATTATTTTTAACGCTGACATAAATTATAAACACCAAATCTCTACAGGAATAGCACTAAAAACCCATAATGTTGAGGATGTACGACGCTTAGTTACACAATCCTTAAAATAACTAATCATGACTATGTAATTCATGACTCATGTAGCAGAAAAAGCACCAAAGGACATTGTGGAAAAAGCATCACAACAGTCAATGAAAGATAATGAGGAATTATTACAAAGACTGGAAAACGATGAACTCATGTTTGTTAAACAGATGCAACCTACTGTTCAAGTAATGGGAAATATGGATTTTCTATTAATTTCTAGTAGGGTAGTATTAAACAAAGATCTTGATAATATTGCTACAAGTAGTGGCGCAGTATCATTTTCAATAGGTGCTAAACCGACACAACATGCAATTCAATCAAGAACAAAAGATCCAATCATAATTGGAGCATAGTAGTTTGTCAGTTCAAGAAAAACCTCTAGATTTTGAGGTGGTAAGTGAACCTTGGAACAAATATGAAATAAGAAATGATCATACCATAATTAAAACAAAATATGTGGTAACTAAAATTACTAAGATCAGCTCAAGTGGTCAATCAAACTATCGTATAGATGGTCAAACACTAACTACTGTTATGAACATATCTGGTAAGAAAGGTACTCCGGATGGTACTGTATACACACCAGAAGCACTAAAAAATGAAATGGAGTTCCCTAACATGTCTTATTCAACTCAGCAAGAAGAATGGAATGAATATAGGCTTGACGATAATGCAGTTATCAGATTAAAAGCAACAGTCACTAGTGTATCAAAAACAAAAAAATTCGATCAGAATGGAGATCCAATATACTATGTAGAAAATAATGTAATGTTACAAGTTAGACCTCCGCCAACCCTGTAGAAGGTTTACCCGTAAGCTACTGAGCCAACTAGTTTCATAAAATCCTATTAGGAAGGTTTTGAACATAACTTTAGGTGCTTTGTTCAGTAAAATCGAAAGTGATTATCTGACAGGGAAGGTGACAATTACGAAGTCCTATGAACGTGTACTGAAACATAGGATAAATGCTAAACTAAGGCGTTTTTTCATGGTAGAATTACCTTACATCAAAAAAGCAGGTATTACGGAATTCTATAACGGTATTACGGAAAACAATAACGTGCAGCCCCTTTTACATCAAAATAAGAGAGGTGAGGAAGGGATTTGAACCCCTATAGATTCGCTTTGCAGGCGAACGCATAGCCACTCTGCCACCTCACCGCGATCAAAATGTCTTTACTTGAACAATTAAATCTTTTAGATTAAAATTTTGAAAATTGCTTTGCAGCCAGTCTGATATCTTCTGATTTTATCGTTTTTCTACCTGCATGTATTGACATCTCTACTGCATTTTTTGCAATTGAAACACCAATTTCCTCCAGTATTCTTCGAAGTTCATTGGCAGATTCATCACTTACTCTTTCTGCGCCTGCTTTTTTCAAAATTCTGTACATTACAGAAAGTCCAAATTCAGATGTTACCATACTATAAATCCGAAAACCCTTGATAAAAGACTTTGAGTGGAAAAAAACTATGCAAGGATCGATTTATACACACTATTTCATGCTCAGATATGTGACAAATGACCTGGCTGACTGATACTCATATCCATCTATCAGACAATGAATATTCTAGTGACATGGAATGTATACTCACTACTATGGATAAAATGAAAATTAGGGCCTGCTGTGTGTCCATGGATAACCAGAGCTCAAAATCCACACTTGATCTGAGTAAGCGTAGCTCCCTCGTCCTTCCCTTTATTGGAATTCATCCTGAAAAAGCAGATGATGATCTACATGCAATGGTGGAACTAATTACTCAAAACTCTAACAAAATATCTGGCATAGGTGAGATTGGTCTTGACAAGACATATGTCTCAGACGAGGCTGGATTCTCAAGGCAAGTATTAGTGTTTCAAAAGATGCTCTCGCTTGCAGAAAAATTAGGTAAACCAATATCTGTTCACTCAAGGAGAACTCTGGATGAAATTTTTTCTATACTCCCTTCTTATTCTATAAAAGGTGTTTTACTTCATTGGTTTTCTGGCAGCAAAAAACAATTACAAAAGGCAATGGAATTAGGCTGTTTTGTGTCGTATGGACCTGCAATGGTATACTCTGATGACAAACAAGTCCTTCTTTCACAAACACATCATGACAAAATATTGTTGGAAACTGATGGGCCGGTGAAATTCTCCAAGTGCTTTGGTATGAAAACTGCACAAATAGCATTTCTTCCAAGCGTCCTTTTTTGTGCTGCTAGTATCCTGAACAAATCATATGATGAAATGCTGCTTGTAGTAGAAAGAAATGCCGACTCGTATCTTGGTGTATAGGTATAAAAAACCCCTTTGTCCCATGCAATTCGTGAATAGAATCAGACGAATTTCCACAGAACTTATGTCTACTTATAAAGGAAAATTTGATATTGATTTTACACACAACAAACAGGTTCTAAACGAAATCGCAATTGTTAGATCTAAAGGTCTAAAGAACGAAATTGCGGGCTACATTTCTTCTTATCTCAGACGCGAACTAGAGGAGCAAAAAGAAAAAGAGTCTGAAGTGGTTGCTCCAGATGAATCAGTTGATGAGACTGAAGAGATTGAAGAACAGATACTCAACTAGATACATTACAAAAATTCGATATAGTCTAACATATTTTTTGATGATACCATGATAATAGTCAAGCTTCTGGGCAGTGCAAGAAAATCATTTTCATCTGATAAACTTGAAGTTCAACGTGATGGCATCACCATATTTGCACTATTGGATCATCTCAAAGTATCAATACCTGCAAATTTACCTCAGATTGACCACGATAATATCCTAGTTGCAGTAAATGGCGTAGACTCGTCTGTGTTACAAGGAAAGGAGACCTTGTTAAAAAATGGGGATGTTGTAAGCATAATCCCAGTGGTCCATGGCGGAAGATCAAAAAGAATACAGTTTGATTTGATGAATACTACTGTAGAACTTGTATTGCTCAAAAAAACCGTCAAAGAACCAATCAAATTTCTTGAATCTATTCGAGAGACACACCCAGATCTTGTTATCCAAGGAATTCAAGCACGGTATGTCTTGAACGTAGAACATGTCAAAAAAACAGTGGCAATTTCCTTGTCTGCTAAAAGAGCAGATACCTTACTTTCAAATAAACTTGAGACTGATATTCTCATGCGATTTGCATGTACTAGACAAATTAGCGATGCCATATCCAAAGTCGGTGTAAAACCAAATACCGATACCATACTTGTGATAATTGGAAAAAAATCATTGCTTGAAAAACTATTTGATAAAATTAACGATCTTTTAGAGAGTAATGTGTTCTCAAAAGACAATTCCAAATTCATAAAAAAAGAATTTGGAATGACGCAAAAAGAGATTGACTGTGTTATTTCTAGTACGCCTCTGGAAGACTTGCTTGTAGAAAGATCTGCAACACTATTCCATTGAATCTCGTTTGAGTCTTAATGTACTCACAATGTCTTCTTCTTTTAGTATGGAAATCCCTGCAATACCGCCCATTATCTGAATCATGACATTCCAGTAGTAAGACTCTAAAGATACCTTGTTTGGAATTATGTCTGCAATTAAATTTATCAATTCTTTTGAGGATATATCTGATCCTCTTTTTTCAATTGTGATTCTATAAGTATCTATATCCTTCATGATTTTAATTTGGTTTTTTACGCTCTCTACAATGTTTTCAAGATTGGATGAAGTAGTATGTCTTATTGGTATGAATCTGTGACAATATCTCATTCTCCATGGTTCGTCTAGAATTATTTTTTTGATGTTGTCTATCACAGAAAATGGATCAATGCAAGTGTCAATCCAAATTATACCAGAAAAACTTGATTTTCCTATTCTGGGCGAGTCATCCCCGAGATCTTCAATAATTTCAGAAATTTCATTACATGCCTCTTCCTCCATATGTCTGCTGCATGTTGCAATTAAATTCACACTAACGACTCCATTTTTATTTTGCCTTCTCTTACTATTTTTAATTCATTATCTACAACTTCAACTATGGTGGATTCATGCGAGTTGGTAATTTGTCCTCCATCAAGCAATATGTCATAGCCTGAGAATTTACTTGCCACTTCTTTAGAGTCACTAAATGATGATTCCCCAGAAAGATTCGCACTAGTACCTACAAGCAATCGACATTTTTCCAAAAGGGCAAGTACACAAGGATGATTGGGAACTCTCACTGCAATTTTGCCTTTGAGATCAAGGGCTTCTTCAATTTTCTTGTCCTTGACTCTGAGAATCAACGTAACTGGACCAGGCCAAAACTTGTCTGCTATTTTTTCAGAAATCTCATCAAAAAATGCTATGTCTGCAATGTCTTTTTTTGAGTATGCCAAAACCGGAAGTTGTTTCATTTTCTCTCTGCCCTTTATTTTGTAAATCTTGTTAACTGCATCTTGGTTGCGTGGATCACAGCCTATCCCATACACTGTATCGGTAGGAAACACTACGGTTCCTCCCTTTTGTACAATTTCATATGCCTTTTTTATCATGGTATCATTGCACGGTAGAATCACAATTTTTCTTACTGTTTAATAGTAAATTATCTCTTTTTATGAAAATGATATAAGATTGATATGTATACTATAGTACCATGGATGAGATACAACAATGTCAGTGTCCTCCAGGCGGAGAAACCTACGTAAATGAAGACGGTATGCAAATCTGTGTTTCGTGTAGTGGCTGGGTAGGACCAACTAACTAGATTTGAGTGATGATGTCATTGGGACTATGTAAGTCTTTTATAGGAAAATATTTTGTGTGATTATTATGTCAGATGACTTTGAGAATGATTTTGAAGATGAATTCGATGATGATCCTGAAGATGATGATGTAGAAGATGATAATGATGATGTTACCGATAATGAGGCCGACGGTTAAATTCTCAGGCCAAATGAATCTGCAAATTCTCTAAATCCTCGATATGCCTGAAGAAATTCTCTTCCTCTCTCACTAATTCTATACTTGCAAGCTCTCTCAGAATTTGTCTGCTCCAAAAGACCTTGTGAAACAAGAGTTTCTAAAATTTTTGAAAGTCTGGCATATGAAACATTTGCTTTTCGGATCAAGTATGTTACACTAGCTCCTGACTCGTCAGGAATCTCGTCCCTCGTAGTAGAAAGTATGTCTCCTATTATACTCATGTGAGTTCTATATGTTATTGCCAAACCTTGGTCCTCCTTTCAATGGAACCTGAGAAATTGGAACAAAAAGTGCTCCTAATCCAACTATCTTTGTAGATACTGAGATAAAATACAACACTGATTTTGGAAATACAATCGAATACCATCCCAAAAACTCGCCCAGTGCAAGTAACCCTAGGCCTGTAGCTACGAAAATAGTATTTCTATTTCTATTTTCCATATATGACATTATGGTTTCAATTGTCCCATATACCAATAGGATAAAAGAAATTGACCTTATAATATGCTCAATTGAATTAGCTGGAATGATGAAAAGAGGCGCCACTATAGACTTGAAGTATCTCGACTTTGGAAAAAATGATTTTATTCCATGAGAGAATGCTATGAAAAAGTATCCCACTGTTTGAATTCCTATGCCTAATGTTTGAATCCAAGTATCTATTTTGACATAACCCAAGACAAAAGACTCTAACATGTATCCAAACCCCACAACGCCAAATCCTATGCTGATTGAAAAAAAAGAAATATTCAATCTAAAAAGTGTTGGACTGCCAGTATTCCTAAATCCAATATATGCAAATATTCCTAAAATTAGTCCGACTACAAAGCCTAAAAGATTGAGGGCAGATTCTGCAAAAGTTATAAATTCCAACTAGATATTGCTGCCTTCTGAAATTACATAAGTCTTGCAGTGGATTTTTTTCTACCAATCATCAAGAGTTCCGGATGTAGTACCACTAGTGTCTTTGGTATAATCTCCTAAAACATCTGAATATCTTGCATCCTTGTAAGCGATAAGTTTCACATATTCACCATATGATATGTCAAGTGAACAGTTTGAACATTTGACATAGGAAAAATCATCTCCCAACTCTGCTATTTTATCACACTTGGGACATTTTATTTTCATGACATATGTATGACTTGCAAACCTATTATTTCTTCTTAAGGGATGTCAATATTGTTGATATTTTATCAACCATGATAATGTCTAATCTGTTTAAAGTAGAATAGTTTTTGTAGAATATTCTTAAAAATGATATTTGGCGAAGACCTTAATAGACATTTTATGAAATTTTTTCGAGTATGATTCAGAAGAGAATTCTTCTCATGTTCATGTCAACAATCATAGTGGTTACAATTTGGTTTGCCGTCTATATTCCTGAATCTCAAAAAATACACCACAATTTTCAGGTTTATCTAGAACAAGAGGGAAAAGATCAGATTGCAAGTAAAGTTGGAGGAAATTTATCACAACAGTTTGATCTGAAGGAATCTCTGATTCAAAAGGTAACTAGTATTAATGGGGATTATGTGACAATTTCGTCCGTTATAAGTGGAATAAATGAAGATGCAGAAAAAGAAGTGTTTCATTCTGAGCGATTGTACCAAGTTAATGCATACAGCCTGACCTACAAGGATATGCCTGAAAAACAATTCTGGTTTAAACCTGGGGTACACAAGCAAAATTATAACTTCCTTCATCCATTGATTTTTGCTGATGCACCACTTATTTATCAAAGAACGGACATAATTAATGGACTTAATGTCTATGTTTTCAAATCTGAGACACGTAATGTGGACATTAGTTATACTTTTCCTCAATATGCAAATGTGAAAATATTGTCTAACACAAATTCAACTTTCTGGGTTGAACCAATAACTGGAGATCTAATCAGGTTTGAAAAAAACTGGGAAGATTATCAGGTACAAGACAATAAGACAATAGCTGTTAATGAAAAGGGATGGAAGAAAACTACCGATTATTCCTCTTTTATCTTGTCACAGGCAGCTAAATCTAAAATCGATGATTTTAATTATAATGTAAAAATCATGCCAATACTTTTAGCTTCATTAACTATTGGAATAAACTTGATTTTAATTTTGAGAAACAAACTGAAGGAGTCAAATGAAACTATGCTGAAAACTGAAAAGATGATTGCCGTAGGAAATTTAGCTGCTAGAATATCTCATGATTTGAGAAATACACTCACGGTGATAAAAAGTGAGGTTTCTTTGATATCTCTCAAAGACTTTAGAGATGAAAATATGGATAAAAGATTACAACACCTAATGCGCGCAATTGATAAAATGGATCACCAGATTGGAGGAGTTTTAGATTTTGTTAGAGAGAGACCGTTGAAAATTACAAAATTTTCATCAAATACACTGATACAGAATACTCTTGAAAATATATCTGTTCCAGATGATGTCAAAATTGTAACTCCTGTACAGGATGTATCTATGACAGGTGATATTGTCCAGTTGGAAATTGTTTTATCAAACATTGTCATTAACGCAATCCAGGCAATAGGTGATTCGGGAAAAATCGTCATATCTGTGGAAGATAAACCAGATACATATGTAATTAGTGTAACCGACTCGGGGCCTGGAGTACCTGAAAAATACATGAACAAAATATTTGAGCCCTTGTTTACAACAAAACAACGTGGAACTGGACTTGGCTTGGCTAGCTGCAATACTATAATAAAAAGTCACAGGGGACAAATTCGGGTAACAAACAATCCTACTACCTTTACTATTGAGTTACCTAAGACAAAACTATGAAATTCATGTTTAGTGGGATTGTTAATCATGTACTGTTGGGTGTATTTTTTGAAATTTGATTATACTATATGGTTTGTACATGTTAATCTCTTAAAGAATTAAATTGCTACATTTTTGTTGTTTCATTATGGTAAGAACATGTACCAAATGTAAAAAGGAAATTCCAGACGGCGTCGAACTTGATCCGTTTGCTTCTGCATATCCGTGCTGTAATGAATGCTGGGCTGAGTGGAAGCAATATCGAGTCATGGTCATGAATGAAATGAAATTAGACATGTCAATGCCTGATCATAGGAAAGTAGTAAAGAAATATGAGAAAGTGTTTGTCGGTGTTTTGACTCCTGAAGGAGATGTTGTCAATTTCGCAGATGAGAGTCAACGAAAACCAGAAAAGCCAACTTAGATATCCATCTCATTTTTTACCATTTCTGGAATTATCATGTAAAGTTTCTTTCTGTCCTTTTCATCAAATGTTTTAATTATTTTTTTGATGGTTGCAGAAAGTATGGATCGTTGATCTACTGATAATGACATATATATTTCAAAAATTCCATCTAGGTTAAAGACAATTAGCTTTTCTGGGTGACTTGTGATCTCGTTGATATATCTTGAAAACATGATTATTCTCTGTTCTTCGGACAAATTACAAAGAATCTCGAGCCACGTCTTAAACAAGATGGAAAATTTGTCAAATTGTATGGTAGGCCCTGCTTGTAACGCATTGTTTATGATCTCTTTCTGGTCCTCTTGGGTCATCGAAAAAAATTCTGCTAGTCTCTTGTGCAATATTGGTTTTCTTAGAAACTCCGGAAGGCCTGCCAAGTTTACTATGATATTTCCCGCATAATTTGGAGAGGTCATATGAATCTAGGAATTAGATCTGTTCTAAAACCGTATTGTTAAGATTTGGCTTAAATATGTCAGGTTATGCCAATCATGTATATGCCTTCTACAGTTATTGTCGGTGGTTTTTATGGCGATGAGGGAAAAGGGAAAATAGTTTCTTACCTTGCAATGAATGATAACCCAACAGTAGCCGTTCGCGGTGGAGTGGGACCAAATGCTGGTCACACAATTGAATATGAAAATAAAAAGTATAAAGTTAGAATGCTACCAAGCGCTTTTCTAAATCCTAGTACTAGATTACTCATAGGACCCGGGGTAGTAGTAAGTCCTGAAGTACTTCTAAAAGAAATAGAAGAATTCGGTACTCATGATAGATCGTTTGTGGATTTTCAATGTGGTATAATTGAAGAGTCACATAGAGCAACAGACTCTGGAGGGAGACTAAAGCAGTCTATAGGTAGTACGGGAACTGGTACTGGACCAGCCAATGCTGATAGGGCAATGCGTACACTAAAACTTGCAAGAGATATCGAGTCTCTTACTTTATATCTTGATGATATTCCTAATCAAGTAAATTTTGCACTTGACAGAAAAGAAAATGTAATAGTGGAAGGAACTCAAGGTACATTTCTCTCGTTATGGCATGGCACTTATCCATATGTTACATCAAAGGATATAACGGCGTCTGCAATTTGTGCAGATGTTGGAATAGGACCAAAGAGTGTTGACGAGGTGCTTGTCGTTTTCAAATCTTTTGTTACCAGAGTTGGGGAAGGTCCATTAAAAAATGAAATTAGTCCAGAAAAAGCGGTGGCTAATGGATGGCAAGAAGTAGGAACAGTAACTGGAAGACAAAGACGTGCAGCTGAATTTGATTTTGATCTTGCAAGAAGATCAATCATGCTAAATAGTGCAACACAGTTGGGAATTACTAAACTTGACGTGGTCTTTCCTGAATGTGCACAAATGCAGTCATTCTCAGATCTAAGTTCTCCTGCCAAATATTTCATCAAAAATATTGAAGAACAACTCAAGGTGCCTGTGACATTAATTGGTACTGGACCTGATGTAAATGACATTATTGACAGAAGGCAGTAGAGAAAAGAAAACCATAAACGACTACTTTTAATGTGGACAGTTTTTGAGAAATCTTATGACAAAACTTCCTTTTTATATTGAAGTGTTAGACATGACTGAATTTTCAAGAATGGTGTGTGCCTTGGAAAGGGTTCCACGTACCGCCTTTTCTTTTGAGCTTGATGGAAAAAGCATAATCTCAGTTCAAATGGATCTACTAAAGGAAAGATCTGTCAATTATTATGTCTACACAGAGAAAAATGGGCACTATCTTTCATATGGTTTCAAGGCGGGAAAAGAAGACTTTGATGTTGTCAACACTGTCTCAAATCCAATGTATATCTACTCCCCAATCGTACGAGTAAAATCGCTTCCTGAAACTCTCAAACCCGAAACTACGTCGCCTCCAGAAGTAGTATACCAATCAATTGAGCTTGAGGATCTTACAAGTTTGATTAAGCTAAGCTATGGATTTGAAGAATCTCCATTTCCACTATTTGTTTTCCCAGATGGTAATAAATGGAATATGGGAGTATTCATGAATTTTAATGAGTCTGATGAGACTTCGTATTTTTGTCATGTCAAACTTGACTCAGAACCTGCAAAACCGTTTCTAAAATATTCTAGCAAGGATGGCGCAGAACCATCTTTTGTCAGCACCGTGAATGACCATGGATACTCATACCTAAAAGTGATAAAACTCAAAGGTAAGCATCCTCTAGTCAAGCTATGAGCAGCTTTCGAAAAAGAATACGAGCTTCTTCTTCTAGAAGCTCTATAATACTAGCAAATGATCTTGATGGCACAAATCTGGAATTACTTGAAAAACATACTCTGAAGAATATTAAAACACTTGGAAAGCACCTATGTGCTATAAAATTTAATTTTCATCTCTTGTTACCTCTGGGAGAGAAGAGCATCAAGAGAATAAACAAGGTTGCACATGATTTTGGGCTGCAAACGATTGCGGACATTAAGCTAAATGACATTGGAAATACTAACATGGTAACTTTGCAAAGACTCTGGTATAGTGAATTTGATGCTGTAATATCTAATCCTATAATGGGTCCAGAAAATTTATTGCAACTTGTAAAAAATGCCCACAATGATAGTCACGGTGTAATAACTCTGGTACACATGAGTCATCCTGGGGCAAAGCTCGGTTATGGTTTGAGAGTACAAGATCCATCTAGTGGAAAAATGTCAAGTATTCATGATCTTTTCTTGAAATGGTCTTATTTATCACATGTTGATGGGATAGTTGTTGGAGCTACGGTGCCAAGACTCATAGAACTATCAGCCAAGAAAGCAAAGGGAAAATTCGAGATCTATTCACCTGGTATTGGAACTCAGGGTGGTGACCCAAATAATGCATTAAATGCAGGTGCAAATTATCTGATTGTTGGAAGGACAATACTGAATTCGAAAAACCCTCAACTCGAAGTACAAAAACTTCAAGATCTAACCCTTAGATCATAGATCTTTAATTTTTTTAAATATGTTCTGAGCAGTCTTGTAGGTCAGTTTCTCAAGGGCGTCATTGAAGTTTAACCACGTATAATCACGGTGCTCGTGTGATAAAACCACTTTACTTGTTTTTGTATTTGCTAAAAAGAAAATAACTTCCTTGTGTATGACTTGGCCGTCTCGTTGGTAATGGTACTCTACCTTGTCTTCAAACCCGTCTACAAATGTAATGTCTTCTATTCCGGTTTCCTCTCTTATTTCTCTGAGAACAGTTTGCTTGAAAGTTTCACCTTTCTCAATATTTCCCTTGACAAAATCCCAATGACCTGAGGGGTAGTTTAGCAACAAATACAGCTTGCCTTGGGGTGATTGGCGATAAATAACAGTGCCTGCAGATCTTTCTTCCAACATTTACACAAGGAGTTTCTTACATCTAGTATTTCTATTTTCCAAGCCTACGGCCTCTTTTCTGAAAAGTCCTAATTGCACGCATGAGATCTATTTTTCTAAATTCTGGCCAATATACATCCATAAAGACAAGCTCACTGTATGCACTCTGCCAAAGCAGAAAACCACTCAACCGTTTTTCACCCGATGTTCTCAATATCATGTCTGGAGACGATTGCGGCAGGTGTGAGGTATAAAGACTAGACTCGATTACTTCTTTGTCTATTTGATTGATGTCAAGAGAACCATCCTTGATCCTAGAGCCAATCTTTTTGATTGCATCAACGAGTTCATTTTGTCCTCCATAAGCTATTGCAATATTTAGATAATGATCATCGTAATCTTTTGTAGTTTCCTCAAGTTTGTTGAGAATGTCTCTTAGAAAGTCTGGTAACAACTCCATGCTGCCAATAGCCTTTACCTTCATGCGGTTTTTGTGTATCCTTGGATCATTGTATAGCTTGTATAGTCTCTTATTTATCAAATCATAGAGATAGTCTAATTCATCGTCTTTTCTGTTAAGATTTTCTGCTGATAACACATACAAGGTGATTATTTTGATATTTAGCTCTTCACACCAATCTAGTAATTTTTCTACTGCGTCCGCACCTCTGAAATGACCATCTATCTTCATGATAAGATTACGTTTTGCCCACCTCCTATTTCCATCGAGTATTATGGCAACATGTTTTGGCATTTCTCCACTCTGAATATCGTTTTCTAATCTTCTAGAGTATAGTCTGTACAAACCACCCAAGTTGAGAACTTTATCTTTTATTCTGATAGTACTTCGCCACCCTTCTTCTTTCTATATTTATGGAAGAGTAAGGATGCTGATATCAGTATTACTGCAAGACCAATTAGTAACGGCGGAATGAGAGTGAACGGACTCTCTCCTTTTACCATGATTGTAGTAAATTGGGAAACAACCGGGTAGAGTGTGACTAGTACGATAAGTCGTAGTACGTCTGTAATTGATCTGATGCTTCCCTTGAACCAACTACTTAACAGCGAGCCTCCAAAAATACATCCTATTCCCATCCAAAGGAAAGGCAACATTCCTGATATGAATAGTCCAGTTGTTTGTTGATTCAAAACTAGTTTCAAAATGCTATCAGGTTTTGTAGTGATGCCAGGTACTGCAGAGCCAATGCCTGCTGTAAGTGATGCAAGAATCATTACAATTCCTGCCACTAGCGTAAATGTTCGTATGAACCCTCCAGGTGTAGGCTTGTTCCAATTTGTCCAAGCTCTGTCAACATCGAATGCTCTTATTAGAAATGCTCCTCCCAAAATGCTTACTAGGACTGCAAATATTTCTCGGGTTAGACCAAAAACAGTTGCTACTCCTCCTATTAGCAAAAGCATTCCGGGAACGCCTAAAAAGAATTTTGAATATTTTGAATCAAACGCAATTGTCTTGAGATATCTTCCTAAAACAGCATAAGAATATTCAACTGATCTGCTTGCCCGCATTACTACTCTTTTTACAGAAACTATAGGCAAAACATTTTGAATTATTGGTATGACACTTTCATCATCCTCTCCATCTGATACTATGACTGCACCATTTGCCGCAAATTTCATTGTAATTGCCTTTACTTGGGAAACAATTTTTTCATCTCCTTGTACCCCTTTATGTTGTGTACCTGAAACAAGTGCAACCTCTGCTTGGTATCCCTTGCTTGTCAAATCCTCAAATGTTTTCACAGCGGCAAAAATTGAATTAGAGTCTGCATCTTCTGGATCTTCTAGTGCTAGTCGTTGGGCTGCTTCTATGCATGCGTTACGTCCCACTACTGGGGTAATAACACCTGCCTTGCTTCCGATATCATCATCTCTGTCAACACAAATTACCAATAGCCGACTAGTCTTTGTTTCTGTTGTCCCGCTTTGCAAACTGGCTTCTTTTATTGACATGGTATAGACGAAAATAGCATTTCCTATTAATTAATGTAGTTTCTACCGATTTTACAAATATTTCAAGATGTCTTATGTTAATCGTGTATTTTCTGACAATTTTATGGACGAGTTTGATTTGACTCTGATGCTAAAGAGTCTGACTCTTTCTTGAGAGAATCAAGCTTTGACATCTCGTCACTGATATCGCTTGAGGGTGCTTTTCCCTTGATCTTGTTTGCAAGAGATATTGTCTCAGCTAGGTAATCGTTATACTTTTTGAGGGATTCGTAATATGCTCCATAGCTGTGTTTCCACTCTGCCGGTGGGTTACTCTCCACTACCTCAGTTATCAATGAGGTAATCTGAGATGATGAGATTTGGGCATGGCTTGTAAAATTATCAGGAGACACTGTCTTGTTTAACAATCCATTTAGGTTTGATTTCATATCCGTAACGATGAGCAAATGTCTGTCTCTCACACTGTTCAACTCGCTTTTGTAGTCTGAAACCACAAACGAGGATCCATGGTTTTGTGGGAGAAACCATACCACAAAACTTGCTCCTGAAATGACTGCTAGTATCATAACAGTAATGATGAGGCCTTTTTTAGTTGCCATTCAGTTGAGTCTTTTTTGTGGCTTTTAAAAACATACCTACATTTAACAATTTGATTATTCTTCTGGTCAATTTGTTAATTTCATGGCGTTGAATCCCTTACTCGTAAGAAATATCATAAAAACATATATTTTTATGTAAAAACTAGATCTATGATCTGAATTAGACCATGTAAAAATTTAACACCCTCTAGTGTATAGTGAAATAATTTTTACAGCGTCTTGCTATATACCACTTCATTCGTAAGAAGTTGAAATGACTCAAGCATACTGCGTAAAATGCAGAAAAAAAGTCGACATCTCAAACCCAAAGGAAGTTAAGCTAAAGAACGGACGACCTGCGGTCAAGGGCGTGTGCCCAAAATGTGGTACTAATGTCTTCCGAATAGGAAAGCCTTAGTACAATTTTCTTCTTTTTCCAAATGTAATCCAAAAAAACCTCAATATGATCCACTATGAATGGGAGTCTTGAGTGGTTGGAATTTTGGCAGTTTTATGGTGAATGTAGTTCCCTTTCCAGTCTGAGTGCTTATGTTGATTGTTCCACCATGTTTTTCTATGATGCTCTTGCAGCTAACTAGTCCCAAACCGGTTCCAATCTGTCTTGTCGTAAATAGGGGCTCAAACATTTTTTCTATCAGGTGTTTTGGTATGCCAGGGCCAGTATCTTCCACTCCTATTGTGATGGAATCTGTCATGTCATTGATTCTTACAAATATGTTACCTTTTTTCTCCATGGCTTGAACTGCATTTAGTATTAGGTTAGTAAGAACAATCTCAATTTTTGCTCCATCACATACTATTACATGATCTTCTTTTGGAACACTCAACACCACTTTTCCAAAGTCTATCTTAGAGATTGCAGCCTCTACAATGTTGCATAATGAATGGGTCTGAAGATCTAATGGCCTTGGTAGGACATAGTCTAAAACCTCTTCTAACTGATGGGATATTCTAGCAATGGCTCGTTCCATCATTAATACATGATTCTTGTTTTTCTCACTGAGATCATGGTTTTGGATCTTCATTAGTTCTAGACTATTTCTGATTATTGATATGGGATTTCTAAAATCATGTGATATTCTAGCAGAGAGATCTCCTATGGCATTGAGATTTTTTAATTTGTGTTCCTCAATTTCTTTTTTTGCGTTATATATCTCAGTCATATCTTTTATCGTAGTATTACTTCCTACAAGTGTGCCATCGTTACCGTACAGACTAGTAGCACTGAGCAAAACTGGAAATATTGTTTGATCTTTTCGTCTTAGCCATATCTCTCTACTTGACACAACCCCAGTAGTTTTCCATGTGTCATATGCATCTTGTAATAGTTTCTGACTGTTTTCTGCCACGTGTTCAAAAATTGTTTTCCCAATGATATCTTCTTTGCTGTATCCTAATTTACTTGCATAGGTCTTGTTGCAATCTAAAATGATGCCATCTATGTTGATTGTTCTATAAAGATCTGGGGAATTATCATATAAATTTCTGTATTTTTCTGACATTTTTTCATAGCGTTCTAACAGGATGTTGAGATCCTCTTCTTTGTAATCATAAGACTCATTTTCATTTTTTGTCACCATGTATCTTCCAGTTGTGTACATTTAAGGAATTGAGATGAAAGTCTTATTGGTTACAAGGACTTGGTCGGTAACTCTATATTTTTTAATTATGATGCGTCATATTCTAATTTATCAAGGTAGATAACAAAGAATACGCAAGTTCATTTTTTAACACGTGTACCTGTATTGAATCTCTGAATGTTTTATCTAAATTTCGTAACTCTATATACAATCTAAAAATCTGTACATGATCCAAACTTGCCTTGTCTAGTGTAATTCCTATTGGATTCAGATTTTTATCAATGAACTTCCACATTTCTAAAAGTGATGGGGTGTTTTGGTTTTCTATTATTGACATAGTATCAACTCCGTATTGTTATGCCTGTTATCTTTTTGACATCTTCTGGGTTCATTTTGTTTGCAGACAAGAATATGGCAAGTTTTGTAGCATCTTGACCTCCCTCTGATACCCTCAATAGATTCACGGTACCAAGTTCTATAATTTGCGTATCCATTGGGGTTGCCTGTGTGAATTCTTTTGTATGTGGATGACAATGAATTTTTGTTGCAAGCAGTGATTCTATCTTTACAAGATCAATGTTTTTTAATTGATTTTCCAAGTCTGAGGTATCAGTAAATTCAATCATTAGTTCACCAATTGACATGTTTATCTTTATCTTGACCATGATGTAACAGAGTCATCTGTCCTCAATCAGGACAATCTCCTGTTTTTCTGGTATTTTGTTATGAGTGAATTTAGGAATGTACTATTATCCATGGATGGATCATTCTTTTTCGCATCTCTTGTGGCTTTTACGAATTTCTGAAAAGCCTCTGTTTTTACGGTGATTGTTTTGTATTCTTTTCGCGGCAATTGATTATTATGTCCGGGACGTATGGATAAGTTCTTGGTATAATTATTGTGATACTAAATGACGTTATTATCCATATATGGGAATTTTATACATAACGATCACCTTAAATGGGGAAAGTACGGTACTATGGTATGACCCTCATTGAGATGCACAAAAACCTGTTCCTTGAAGAATGCTCAAGATTGACTAGACTCATCTTTAATTGTCTACAAAAACTAGAAAAAAATCCGATTGATCTGGATACCATAGAGATGATGGTCAACGCCGCTGATGTAATAAGGGGTGGAGCAAAGTTCCTTGAAGATGTGGATCTTGAACTAAACGCCAAAATGCTAATTGAATTATTTAAAGGGACACAAGATATGAGGGATAGAAAAAAAGAACATGAAATGATGATGGGCGTATTTAGAGGGCTGGTAAACAAAACTCATTCAAGTATTGCCTGAATTCAAGGGTATGCCAAAACTTAGAGGCTAGTGTACAATTGACACAAATTTGTAAAAACACATTATATTTTCACTAAAAAACAGAATTAGCAATTTAGAACAAGTTTTCATGACTAATCATACATTATATGTGTCAAGTAGCAAATTTATCATGTAAATCCATATAGGTGGCTATTCTCATACTGAAATAGTTGACAAAAGCCGAATACGAAAAATTACTAAAGAACATCCAAGATAAAGTGTCTCAGACTAAGACTAGCTCTACATCAAGATTTGAACTTCCCAAAGTAGATATCATGTGGCAAGGAAATAGAACATTTTTCAGAAATTTTTCAGAATTTCCAAAAATACTACGAAGAGATCCTGAAAAACTTTTACAATATCTATCAAAAGAGTTTGCAACACCTGCACAGTTTGGAGGAGACAAAGCAGTCTTTGTGGGCAAAAAAGATCCTCATGAATTTTCAGCACTTTTGAATAGATATCTCAAGGAATATGTTGAATGCCCCACTTGTAAAAGTCCAGATACAAGGGTTGAAAAAGAAAATAGAGTGACACTTCTCAAGTGTGAAGCATGCGGAGCAAGATCCCCTCTAAAGGGTCAATATGCGTAAATGAATTTCGCAGTTAAGATAGTGAATCAAAAAAGCAATAGGATGCTAAATATCTGTGATGCAGAATTAGTTGGTAGAACAGTTAGGCAATCTGATCTAGATATAACCATTACCAAGAGTTACTATGGAGACCGTATAATCGACGAAAAAGAAGCAGAATCTCTTCTGCGAACTTCTTCAATAATCAACATGGTTGGTAAAAAAACAATTGATCTTTCAATAAAAATAGGGATAGGATCTGCAAAAGGTGTGAAAGAAATTGAGGGTGTTCCTTTTCTTATTGTTTTCAAATTTTGAAAATACAACGATTATATACATACTGAATACATCATTGTCTGAGAATTTTGGGTAAGCGAAAAGTACTAAACGAAAGTGAATTGAAGGAAATGCAATTACCTGGAGAAGGTGAACTATTGGGAAGAGTTGTAAAACTTTTGGGCAGTGATCATATACTTGTAAGATGCACTGATGACAAGACCCGAATGGGTAGAATTAGAGGAAAACTGAAGAGAAAAATCTGGATAAGGGATAATGATGTTGTAACAATCGCTCCATGGGATTTCAAATCTGATGATCGCGGAGACATTACTTGGAGATATACCCTGTCACAAGTTGATATGTTAAAACAAAAGGGACTATTGCCGCAAGATTTCTGACAGCAATCGATTTTACAAGGTTTGTATTACAAACTGTATTGTTACTAGGAGTAAAATCAGTATGAGTGAAGATTCTGTAGATGAGTTCAACGAAGTCCACGAGGAGCATAACTTGGACTCGTTGGAATTAAATGATGAATCTGAAGATTCAAGTCCTGAAGAATCTGATTTAGGATTGCAAGACAAACTTGCAAAAAAGATGAACCTCAGACTTGCCGGAAAAGAGAGGGCAAGAAAAACTGAGAAGGAAATATTCGATAAAGACAAAGTACTCGAAGCAGTGTTTGATAAACCAACTGTGATGCTTCTCTCGCGAATGATAAACAATGGCATCATCTCATATGTCAACGGAGCAGTAGGTGCAGGAAAAGAATCTCAAATGTATTGGGCAGTTGATCCTTCTGGTCAAGATCTTGCTGTAAAAATTTATCTTGTTACTACCTCTAACTTTAAGAGGCGTTATCCTTATCTTATAGGTGATCCCCGATTTACACGAATAAAAAAAGGAACCAGATCTCTTGTAGAGTTGTGGGCAAAAAAAGAATTCCGTAATTTAAGCAAATCTTTTAACACTGGAATACCATGTCCAGAACCAATTACCGTGGTAAAAAATATTCTAGTAATGAAATTTATAGGATCTAATGGTGTTCCATCACCTACGTTGGTTGAATCAGAAGTGGATTACACAGATTATGAAAAGACAATAGAAATCATTTCTGATCTATATCAAAAAGCAGAACTGGTACACGCTGATCTTTCAGAATTTAATATTTTCAAGACAGAAAAAGGACCTGTGGTTTTTGATTTTGGATCGGCAGTAGATATAAGACATCCTAAGACAAAAGAATTTCTTGAAAGAGATATTAGTAATATTACCAAATTCTTTGTTAAGAGAGGACTTACAGTGGACAATCCAATTGATGTATTTGAGAGGGTTACAAAATGATTTTTGAGAAAATCATACTAATTCCAGTTGATCGTGTTGGTGTACTGATTGGAAAATCTGGAAAGATAAAAACCAAAATAGAAAAAATTTGTTCTGTCTCATTAACCATTGATGGTCAAACAGGCGAGACAGTCATAAAGGGAGTGGGTAACGTTGAAAATATAATGCCATTTAAGGCTGAAGAAATTGTAATGGCCATAGGTCGTGGATTCTCAGCGGAGAATGCAATGAGTCTTGTTCAGGAGGAAACCTCGCTACATATCATGGATCTGCGCCAGTTTGCTGGAAAATCATCTGCCCAAATTGAGCGGATAAAGAGCAGAATAATAGGCGAGGGTGGTCGTGTTAGGAAAAACATAGAAGACCTAAGCGGCGCCAAAGTATCTGTTTATGGTAGAACTGTTGCCATAATTGGCGATGGAATACAGCTGAAATCTGCTGTAAACGCAATAACATCTATTTCAAGTGGTAGCACACATGGAAAAGTTTACAACGATCTCCAAGAGTCACGACGTAGACAAAAATTAGAAAAACTCCAACTTTGGGAGGGTGGAAACATACTTGAGTAAAGAAGTCTTTAGCCAAATATCTCCAAGCGAATTCTTTTACAGAAATAGAGACCTTGCAGGATTTAGTAATCCCACTAGATCGCTTTATACTTCAGTTAGAGAATTTGTGGAAAATGCACTTGACGCATGTGACCACCGGAAAATACTTCCTGATATTCATCTCTCGATAAAAGCCGTCAATCCAGAACAAGCAGATCCAAAACACTACATCTTGACTGTAAAAGATAATGGTCCGGGAATTGATCCTGAACACATTCCACTTGCTTTTGGTACTGTTCTTTATGGATCCAAGTTTGGTCTCAAACAAGCAAGAGGTATGTTTGGTCTTGGTGCTACGATGGCCATACTCTATGGTCAGATCACTACTAACAAACCCGTGACTGTGAAGAGTTGCTCTGATGGAAAATCACTTGATGAGTTTGTGATGTTGCTTGACATCCAGAAAAACAAACCAGTCATACAAAAACATACAACAAAAGAAGGATCAAAGACAGGTCTCACAGTAAGTATTGTTCTTGAAGGAGATTACTCAAAAGCAGGATCCAAAATCAGAGATTATGTATACCAAACTTCCTTGATCACACCTTATGCATCAATAACATTTGAAGATCCGGCTGGAGAAAAATTTCATTATGTAAGAATTGTAAAAGATATGCCTCGTCCTCCCACCGTTATCAAACCTCATCCACATGGTATTGATGTTGAGACCATTAGAAGAATGATTACTGATACACATTATCAGATTCCAACTATAGACAATAAGATGATTGACAAAGTCAAAAAAGAATTGAGCTTGAAAAAAAATCTACCACCAAAAGAAATACTAGAGCGTGCACAGAAACGCTGGTCTGACATATCAAAACCCGTACGAACTGTAATCTCTGTCATGTCATTTCTGAATATTGATTTTGAAGGGCTGCAAAAAATTAGGATCGATGATATCGATGTTGCAAATAAAACCATTACATATTGGGACTTTGGAGAATCACAGTCTCATGCAGTGGAATTAAGCCCCGAGAGTCCATATTACAAACAACTTGCAAGTACTGTTCAGGGTGATACACTTCTCACATTCTTGACAAAACGATTTCAGAGGGTTGGACCAACAACTGCTGAAAAATTCTGTGAATTTGCCAAGTTCAAGCCAGACAAAAGAATAGGCAGCATGACAAACGAAGAATTGGTAAAACTAGCTGATGCACTTCAAAAATTCGAGGAATTTCTTGCACCTGATCCTAGCTGCTTGGCGCCTCTTGGGGAAGAACCACTCTCAAAAGGGATAATGAAGTTTTTCAACCCAGAGTTTGCAGCAGTTTGGCAACGCAATGCATCTGCATATTCCGGATTTCCATTCGTAGTCGAAATGGGTATTGCTTATGGTGGGGATATCCCACCAAACGGGCTCAAAGTTTACCGTTTCGCAAATCGTATACCACTCTTGTATGATGAGGGAAGTGATGTGGTACTTAAGATAGTTAACGAAACTGAATGGACTAGATATAAAATAAAAGGAGATCCGCCTCTTGTCATAGTATCACATATTTGTTCCACTAGAATCCCTTACAAGACTGTAGGAAAAGAAAATGTAGCAGATAGGCCCGAGCTTGAAAGAGAATTAAAGAATGCGTTACAGTACTTGGCAAGAAAGCTAGCTGTTCACATGTCGCGACAAGGGGCTGCGGACATGGCAAAAAAGCGAGCAAATCTTTATTCAAAATATGTACCACTCATTGCACAATTTGCTACTGAACTTGCTGGCAAGAAAAAAGAACCAAATTATAACCAACTAATAAGGATGGGAAGTGAGATTGAAGAACAAGTCTAGTGCCAAGACTACGGAAACAAGAAAGAAAAGATTGCTGTCAATGTTGGAACAACAGGGTCTTAGCATATATGAAAATCTAGACAAGGGAAAATTTCCACAATTTGTTATACCAAGTAGATCTGTAAGCAATATTGTTTATGATAAAAAAATAAGACAATACATTTTGGGTAGTGCTAACGCTGTTCGCAGTTCACGAAACATGTCCCAGTTACGTTCTTACACACAGCTTGCATGGCTTGCCTTCTTTGTAAACAGGTTGGTGCGAGAGGGAAAATCATCTACATTGCGAGACATTTACTATTCATCACAGGCATTTAGCATTGATTTTGAGGATCAGCCAGAGTCTGACAATATAATTGTGGACCTTGAAGCTGTACTCACAAGCCCGCGTGAAGAGTTTCACATATTTCCTGAAGAACGAAGCAGTGTATTTGGTGACCTGACAATAGAATACACTGTTCCAGGATATGAAGGAAAGAGAATGAATCTGTCAGATCATCCTGATGGATATTTAATAGGTCCAAGTTTGAGCAGTGCTGAACTTGTTGATACTAGTGCAGAACTTGTAATTGCCATAGAAAAGGGCGGTCTTTTTACAAGATTCGTAGAAGAAAAAGTTCATAAAAAATTCAAATCTATAATTGTAGACACTGCCGGTCAAGCTCCTAGGTCAACAAGAAATCTTTTGAGAAGGTTGAACACTGAAATGGGGTTACCTGTTGTTATATTGGCTGATGGTGATGTATATGGTGAACACATTGCAATGGTAATAAAATCTGGTTCTGCAAATGCAGCTCACTTGAGGGAACTAACTGTACCAGATGCCAAGTGGTTGGGTGTCTGGGCAACTGACATTGAAAAATATAAACTTCCTACAATTCCCATGACTGAATCTGACATAAAGCGAATCTATGACCTTCAAAAAGATCCTAGATATCAAGAAGGAAACTGGAAAAAACAGCTCGAGGTCTTTCTCAAGTTGAAGAGAAAGGCAGAACTTGAGGCATTCTCAAAGTATGGTCTTACTAATATTACAGACAAATATCTTCCAGCAAAACTAGAAGAATCAAAGAGTTTCTAATTTTTTAATTCGTAGGGTGAGAACACCATTTCTGTATTTGAAATCATGAATTCCCATGTCTGGCGTTGTCTCAATTGGAACTTCTTTTGAAAAGTGTCCCGAGCCTCGTACATATAGAATCTTGTCAATCAATCTGACAGTTACCTGATCCTCTGGACCTGGTACTTCTGCTACAAATATTATTTCCTTTTCTCCCTTTATGAGGTCATACACCCAGTTCTTTGTGTCTGCTTCCTTTGGTGTATATTGTGGAGTACTCTCTACTGTCATTTTTTTTAATACTCTTACCCAATAGATCATGATCATAGCAGCTATTCCAATAAGTATGAAATTGACATACCCCTGTGAAGATCTAAGTGAAAGCATGTATACCACACCCAAGAATAGTAAAACCATTAAGGGAATGATGATATCAAATGATTTGTCATTAGTGTATCTGCTTTTGTAGCTTGCCAAAGATATTCTGTATGATTTAACTATGCTCCAAATATAAACACTCGTAGAATTTTAATCAAAAGCAAGTGTACAATTATTTCATAATTCTACGATAACTAATTCCACTCAGGTAGTTTCCCATCTTTTAAACAGGTTGTGCTCAATTCCAAATTGATCCAAGCATTTTCCTACAACATGATTCAAAATATCATCAATGTTCTTTGGTCTGTTGTAAAAACCTGGCATGGCTGGTAATACGATTACTCCAATTCTTGAAAGCTTGAGCATATTTTCAAGATGAATGCTGGTAAGTGGAGTCTCTCTTGGAACTAGAACCAGCTTGCGAGATTCCTTCATGGTAACTCCGGCAGCTCGGGCAACCAGAGTCTCTTCATATCCATTGGCAATGCTCGAAAGTGTCTTCATGGTACAGGGAATAATTATCATGCCATCTGTCTTGTGTGTTCCACTTGAAACACTTGCAGCCATGTTTGAATCATCTGAATAGTGTCCCGCTAATGATTTTACATATTTCAAATCATAATCAGTTTCTAATACAATGCATTTCTTTGCCCACTCTGTCATGATTAAATGAACATCGACATTGCATTGCTTGAGAACTTCTAGCATTCTTACACCATATATGACTCCTGAACTTCCAGTTAACCCTATGATTAATCTCATGAAACAATTGACTGTATTCCATATTTATTTTCAGCTATAATCTTGGCATGTTTATTTATGGCATTATGAGTCTCAATATCAATGAGTGTCAATATTGATACTGTTGAGGAAAATATTGTCTCAGAGCTTAGGTTGTCTCCAATACAGTCCAAAGTTTATGTCTTGGTTGTAAAAAAAGGCAAAATGTCTGCCAAAGACATAGCAAATGATCTGAACATATCTGAAGATGATGCACATCAAGTAGCAACAAGTCTCATTCAAAATGGAGGCTTTATTGATATCACGAAAACAGAGTTTGAATCAATGCATCCTAGATTTGCTGTTGTGAATATGTATAGAAGAATGTGTGAAAGAGAAAATATTTCATTTAAGAAGAATCTCTTGGTAGATAACATTTCAATTGTTTTAGAAAAACCATATGATGATGCAAGAACTAAATATAACCGATAATGGAGGAGGAAATATGTCCACAGACGAAGAATCTTCTTGTAATCATGAAATAGTATACTATGGAGTCACAAATCTAAATTATGAGAGAAGAACGATAGGCTCAATTGATACATGGAGATGTGTCAAGTGCAAGAAAATTTTCTGTGAAGAAAAACAACTTGGAATAGACAGCATTGTAGACTATGTTGGAATGCCTAAAATATCTGCAGATCAAAAATGGGCTGTACTTTCATGCAATCTTAAAAAACACAAGGATAAATGGAAATTAATAAAGATAAAACAAAATGACGAAATTCAACATGAATGTATTGACGAAAAAGTGATAAAACTTAGGGTAAATGATTTTAAGATTGATGATGATAAGCACTGGAGCTTTCTCATAGAAACATCAATTAACAAAGCAGTAGAGATCTAAATCTTGCATGGATATTCAAGTTCATATCAATAATGTTCGTGGTAGTCAAATAGCTGCCAAGATAACTGGCACTTTTAATATTGATGGTCACCAGTTCAAGTTCAACGCGATAGCCTTTGGCAGAATAGGCGGTCATAATATTGGTGCCAAAATATCAAAGATGGTGGAAAAAAGTCTTGTGAACCTTGGTTATGATGTGGATGAAGTGATAAACGAACTCCAGCAAAAACTTGTTCGCGGAGATATCACTCTTCCGGAAGGACTAACAAAAGAATCCTTTGCAGATGGCTAGAACTGGGCTTCTTCAAATGCCTTGTGACATAGACAACTGCGCTGTTCTGGTATTGAATCAAAAAGCAATGACAGTATGTTCTTTGTCGTTCCTACATTTTTAGACAAGGTTTCTAGGACTTCCCTTGCAGTAACTGGCTTGTCTGCCCATACATCGTAATCTGTTACTGTGGAAATTGATACATAACACATCTGGGCTTCTCGTGCAAGCTGGCATTCTGGAACTAGCGTCATACCTATAATGTCTGCACCTATTACATTTTTATAGAATTTTGATTCTGCTCTTGTTGAAAACCTTGGCCCCTCAATGCAAATGTATGTAGCATCTTTATGAACATGCAAATTCATTTTCTTTGTTATATTGTAAACAACACTTTGAAGCTCAGGGCAAAATGGATCAGCCACTGATATGTGAATGACTTTGGTGTCTTCATAAAGCGTATATTTTCTTGATTTTGTAAAATCTATAAACTGTGATGGAAGCACCACATCCCCGGGTTTTAATTCCTCTCTGAGACTTCCAACTGCCGATGGTGCTATGATTCTCTTAATTCCCATCTCTTTGAATGCCCAGATATTTGCTCTAAAGTTTATCAAGTGAGGTGGAATGGTGTGTTTTTTACCATGTCTTGGCATGAATGCAACTTTTCTCCCCTTGTAAATTCCAACTGTTATGGAATCTGAAGTCTTACCAAATGGCGTGTCTATTGTAATTTCTTTGCTTTCTGTAAGAAGGCCTGAATCATATATTCCAGTCCCTCCAAAGATTCCTATCTCTGCCTGTTCTATCAATATTTCACCAACGAGTTGTATTTGTAACCCTTGATTGATTTTGATCCTTTCAGATCAGTTAATTCTATTATGAAAGCAAAACCTGCTACATTACCACCAATTTTTTCAACTAGATTTGCAGCTGCTTTTGCAGTACCTCCAGTTGCAAGCAGATCGTCGCAAATGTACACTTTTTGACCTTTCTTTATTGCATTAGTTTGAATCTCCATTGTTGCACTTCCATATTCTATGTTGTATGTTGTTTTATGAGTAACACCTGGCAATTTTCCTTGTTTCCTAATCATTATCATCCCTTTATTGTATTTGAGAGCCAATGCACACGCCAGGGGAAATCCCCTTGATTCTATTCCTGCAAAAACATCTACATCGTTTGGATGTATTATTTTTGTAAACTCATCTATTACAAGTGATAAAGCTGATGGATCTCTTAAGAGCGGGCTGATATCTCTGAATAAAATTCCTTTTTTTGGAAAGTCTGGTATCTCATCTATCCTGCTCTTTAGGTTCACAAATCGTTCTCAAGTATTGGATGTAAAAAATATTGCTAATTGATTCCCTACTGAATTGTCATGCTGATTGTTGCTTTGCCTGTAACGGAGGATGCTTCAACCGTATATGTTCCTGGGTTGACATTGCGTGGAACTTGCCAAGCTGTACTATAGTCTCCTCGGTTTGTTGATGAGGTGGGCAATTTATCGATAACAGTGCTATTGCCGTTTATGGTGATGGTTACTTCTGCAGTAACGCCTGCATCGGTTCCAGAAATTGTTACAATATCCCCTCTAGTGTATGCACCAGATGCCCTATCAAGAGAAATAGTTATTGCTTGTTTTGATGACTTTACAATTAACGGTACAGATGAGTGATTGACTCCGCTAGTACCATCTAGTTTCCATGTTCCTGGAATTGCAGTGGATGGGAGGTTGAAATCAAATGAAGAAAAGTGACCCGTCTTGTCTGAGAATGTTTGTTCTGTTTTTACTATTTGTCCATTAGGGTCAGTCAAGGAAATTTGAAGAAGGCTGTTTGCATTGGCAGTGGTTCCAATAATTATGATGTTATCCCCTGGCAAGTATGAGTTCTTCACAATACTAAGTGAGATTTTTCCAGTATTAGTTGAAAGTCCTACTGCAAATGGTACCTGCACTTTTTCCTCTGCATGAGAAACTACGGCAGAATAAATTCCAGGTGTATATGAAGTCAAATTAAATGAATATGTTGCCTGCCCACTTGATCCTAGGTTGACAATGTCTGCAAACTTTTGTGTATCAGAAGGGTCTACTATGATGAGATTCAGAGTTGATGATGGAGGACCTGTGATACTTACAACAGGATTGTCTGTATTCTGGTAACTAATCTTGTCTAGTGTTGCTGTTATAGGTTGAGATACATCTTGTCCTACTCCGAAGAAAATAGTCACAAGATCAGTGCCTTGTGTTACGGTTACCTCATAGGTTCCCTTTATGGCTGAATCATCTAACTGATATGACATGGAAACTGTGCCTGCTGATGTAACATTTGCATCCTTTGAATAAATGACTTGATTGGTAGGATCTGTCACTACGAAATGCACAATCTGATTTGAGATTGAGGTGCCATTTATGATAACTATTTGTCCCGGTTCGTACCTTGTAGCCGATGATACAACTGAAATGTTGTGAGTTGTGACAACGTTGTATTGTTTAGTTACCTGATTCTTTCCATCTGATGCTGTGACTGAATATTTGCCAAAAATTCTATCGGTTGGCACTACATTCTTCATTGCATAGTTTCCGTCTTTATCTGATTGTACAACTGAAGTTGTTATTGGATTTCCTTTTGGATCTAACAGAGTTATAGTTATGGTGCTTTGAGGATTATCTGTGCCGTTAATTGTCTTTGTCTCTCCTCTGTGATAAATAGGATCAACGTTTAGTGTCAAAGGGATATTTGTAACCAGACTACTGTTACGACTTGATGGCGCCTTGATATTTGTAGAAAATGTTTTTTGATCATTTTGTTGATCCTTTAGAATAAAATTGACACTGCCCGGCTGTTCTGATGCTGGTACAAGTACAGTTGTAACAAAGTTTCCGTTACCATCTGATGAAAACGAGCCTATTTTGTCATTACCTATATACAAATCAAGATTGGTCAGTGCTGAAAAACTAAAACCAACTACACGAATGTGAGAATTTGGTGATGGGGTAGCAGGAATGATTCTAAATGTTGACGTATCAAGTATGCCTTTGGGTGGTTGTTGTATTGTCTTAGTGGCTGATGTTTTGCCAGTACTCTGATTGCTACTAACATTTTTGCCAGGTTGTTGAATAGTCCCTCCTCCTTGATTGGAACTAGTCTGTTGAACCCCGATCTGACCTGATTCACCATCTGATGTTTTCCAAGTCATGGTTGGTGCTTGCTGATCTGTCTTGATTCCAAAAGATGTTGTCATTCCTGGTGCAAGTGGAGTTATTGCACTAAATGCCAAAGTAGTTGGTGAAGTCTTTGTACCTGTCCAGTCATTTTGTATATTGAATGATTTGAAGGAGCCTTCTCCGGTTATCTGCAAAGTAAATGAAACAATATTTCCAGTATTATTTGCACTATTGCTAACTGAAATCATCGTTTGCCCCCCAGAATTAGTTGCGGTTACAGTTACAAACCCAGAATCTGCATAAACTGGGTATGCTACATATGTTGTAAATACGCTGCCCAGAAGTAAAGCAAGAACAATAAACGATCTTAATAACACGTTACTCATAGACTCACAACCTCTCTCTAAATTAAATCTTAATAAGAAATTCTACTTTATCATCTTGTGTTCTGGTATGATTTAGGAGTAAAGTACAAATGCTGATATTTTTTGCCTCATCGATTACCGGTTGCAGATGACTGGATTCCCAAGTTTTGATTCTGTCTTATTCTCTCTGCAATCAATCTGTATAGTGATCTGAACTGATCCTTTGTCTTGTCTGATAAAAAGTCTGTCTCGCCTAATACTATTTTCTCACAAATATACCTGCAAATATCTTCTCTGTCAAATTTCTCCCACCCAAGGTGCTGGTTTTCTTTCCAAATTTCATTTAGATTGTCTATTATGCTTTTCTTGCCCTTGCTTGCCACTTGATCTTTGGTCAATGTTACATACCCCTCTTTTCTTAATCTAACTTCATAAGTTTGGTTTACAGCATAAAGATAATCATCTTCCATCAAAAGATCCTCAATGAACAATTTTGGTTGTCCTGCAAGTTCAAAAAAGACCATTTGTACTGATTTGAATTCATTAGACTGTAGCTCTGTAGAAATTTTTCTTGATTCCTCAGTATTGTCCAATAGTATAAAGGTATCATACCCGTGATTTTTATAAAATACTGCAAGTGGCATAACCGAATTCTTGTTGTATGCTGCAACTATGTTAAGTGGATTCATAGAAAGATTTGGATCCTTTAGGAATCTGTCAAATGCATTCAGATACATACAATCTGACATGGTTTCAACTATTATCACAGGTCTAGAGTTAAAGCCTATTTGTTTGTCTACTATGGATTCTACAAGGCCTCTTGATAGACCATACAATATTGGAATGAGAGTTTGATCGTCCGCATTCCAATAATCATAATAGATCTTACTTAGATGTCTTCTCTTGTCAAGCTCTACCACCAACAGATTTCCTTGCGTATAATCAAATATCATAAAAGGTGAGTGAGTTGCATAAAGTATTTGATTAGATCCTGCAAGTCCTTTTAGCAAGTCTGAAATTCCTCTCTGCTGTGCAGGATGGAGATTTCTTGCAGGCTCGTCAAGTAAAAGTATTGCTTCCTTTAATTCTGCCTTTTGAGTTTCAGCTGCAAAGTTTACGATGAATGAAAAAGTCCACTTGAATCCTTCTGCCCTTCTGTTAAGTAACCCTGTATTTGTCACAGTGCCATCCTTATGTACATCTGATATGACTACACTCAAAACATTTCCTGGATTCCATCTAAGTTCAACATGGATGGGGTCTCCCTTCCACGCCGGGTTAAGTTTCTCACTGAGCCTCCTACTTGAAGTGTGTAATAATTTTATCAATCTTGATGGACTGCTTCTAACCTCTTCTAGCTTCTGGGCATCAAGCTCTGCTAAATAAAATAAATTATTTACAGTCTCTGCCTTGTCAAATTCTTCAACATATTCTAATCCCTTTGCTTTAATCCCTTTTGTCTCCCTGACAAATTCTTCAAGATCAATATTTCCAAGTATTTTTTTATAATCTGAAAAGTAAACAAATCTTGGATGTAACTTATCCTCTATGAAATTATCTAGGGCAGAACGTTCGTTTGTTCCTATTAACATGTTGTCAAATATGGTTTCCAAATCTTGGTAGATATCCTTCCATTCTGAAATCACCCGAGGTTCCTGTGATGCAATTAGGTAAATGTTATTGTTAAATTCGGCCATCATGTCCATAAAGACTTCTCTAGTTCGTGGTGGTGGGGCATTTAGAAATTTGGTATCAACTCTGATTCGTATTGGGTTTGGCATAGCTTCCACAAAAGACTTGATTCTCTCTACAAAATTTTCCCAAGAATTGAGTCTTTTACTTGCCTCGCCACTGATTTTTACATCGCCAAAATCATATTGTACTCTGGCATGTTTATTCGTCCTATAGATTTTCATTTTTCTTATGTCCTGAAGGTTAGGAAATTTCTCTCGAATTAGTGAAGTCTCTTTCTCACTTAACACAAACTCTCCCTCTGCAAGTCTTATCTCTGATTTGAGTTCCTCATTCATTTCATCACATAAATCTAATTCGGAAAGTTTTGTATCTTTGTTAAGTAACGTGAGAGCTTCCAAAATTGTAGTTTTTCCACTTTCATTTCTTCCAACAAATGCTGCAAGATCCCCAACTTTGATTTCCCCTGAATCATGAATGCAACGATAGCCTTGAACTCTAAATTTTCTAAGTCGCATCTAGCGGCTATTGGCTTGGCTGTGATTTAACTTATTCGTCAAATTTGTTACTTGAATCTTTTTCGACCAAATAGATATATGGGAACTAGAGCGGTTATATCATAATTGGCGGTAAAAAAAATTGCTTATCTTGTTTTTGTTTTTCCTATAATTGCATCATTGATTTTTGGGGGATATGTATTGTCTGATGTTTTGGGACAGCCTGATAGGCAATTAAACATGTGGCAATTTAAATTTCCATCAACCATTGGACAGCAACAAGGTGATAAACAAATTCGACTGCTAAATCTTGTAAGCAATTATACCGTATCAACACCATTGAACTTTAGAGTACTGGTGAATGACACTTCATTTGATTGCGGTGACTTGTACATGACTATATACGATCCAAATACGTCTCCAAAACAGGTGATTATTCAGAATGCTTATTTTACACAATGTTTTGCACAAACCAATTCATCTCTACCAATTCAAGATACGTTTTCTCCTGTGATCGACAAACCCGGTATATATCAAATTGTGGCAGAAATGAAAGACAAAACCAATCAAAACAGCATTAGTGTAATGGCTAACATTAGGGTACAATAAGAAATTATATGTTATTATATTGCACAAGTGCTAGTAGTAATACCGGAGTAATGTTATAGTTTAGTGATTAATCATGGCTAAAAAAGAAAAAAAACTAATCAAAAAGTCTGAAGACAAGAAGGAAGTAGCCAAGGCAGAGAAGAAAAAAGAATTACCAAAAGCTGACAAGAAAGCAGAATCTGATAAGCTAGAAAAGAAAAAGTCTAAAGTCGACAAGAAAAAGGAGACTGAACTTTCAGAAGAAGAACTTGAAGCAATTGACGAAAAAGAGATCGAAAATTTCCAGATAGAAGGCCTTGACATGGATAAATTAAAGACAACTGTATTGGGTTTGGTTGCAAAACGTGGCGACAACGGCATGTTCCAAAGTGAGCTTTGGAAAAAACTAAAACTTTCAAGCAGGGATGGCTCAAGACTTGCACTAAAACTTGAAAGACAGCACTTGGTAAAAAGAGAGAAAATTCTTGAAAATGGACGTTGGACTTACAAGCTAATGATTGCACATGTACCGGTAACAACACAATCAATAGAATCTGCTCCTTGTCTGATATGTCCCGTGGAATCAAAATGTACGCTTGAAGGCGAAATTAGTCCGAGAACTTGTCCTTTGATTGAACAATGGGTATTGACAGATCTCTCTACGAAGAAGGCTAAAAAATGAAATTAATCGATGCAAGGCGTGACTTGTATAGGAGACTAGCGCATAAAGAGGGATATCGAAGCAGAGCTGCATACAAACTAAAAGAACTAAACACATCATACAGAATAATAGGTCCTGGATTTTTTGTCTTGGATTTGGGTTGCTCTCCTGGTGGATGGAGTCAAGTCGCACATGAACTTTCAGGAAACAGAGGGCAAGTTATGGGTATTGACAAATCATATGTAGAAGAAATTCCTGAGGTCCATTTTGTCAGGGGAGATATTGAAGATGAATCTATTGTGGAACAAGTTTTTGATTATTTTGGAGGCAAAGTGAATGCTGTCATCTGTGACTTGTCTCCGACAGTGACTGGAATGTGGGATGTAGACCACACAAGACAAATCTCACTCAATTATGCGGCAAGCAAGATAATGGATCAGGTGTTAGCAAAAAAAGGCAATGCGCTCTTCAAGGTCTTTGATGGTCAGTATTCTATTGAGTTTAGAGACTATATTCGAAAAAAATTTGCCAAGGTACAATTGAGAAAACCCCAAGCGAGTAGGAAATCAAGCAGTGAACTGTATTATGTCTGCTTGGGATATCTTGGAAATTAAACCAATGCTAGAATCTCATCAATAGTGGCATCTGTCTTGAATCCTGTGGGATTCATGCTTGTTCTTGTAGCCTTTTTGCCTACTTCTCTGATCTTTTCTATTATTTTGGAAAGAGAGGGTGGGGCAGATTGCTTTCTATGTCCAATCTCATCTAGAGTGAAATATGTGGGAGGCATGCCTATCTCTTCTTGGCATTTTTCAAGTACAGCTTTACAAGACTTGTCAATTGTCATGTTTTTTTCCTCTACTACCATGGAATCGATAAAATTTTTGTCGTATAGATCTTCTGTCCAAAGAGGTCCTGCAAGTTTTGCCTTTGAATTACAAATATTGCATATGTGCTCTATGTCACGTACAACTTTTCTGTTCCCACAATTATCACAATGTAAAATATATCCCATGCAATTTTTGGTATTTGTTCTAACAAGTATCTTGACATAGGCCTTGTAGTAATGCATGTTGTGCTGGACAAATAGTGGCGATATCATAATGTCCATTCTACCTGCCACCATATTCATGCATCCTAGAATCAATCGTAATGCTATCTCATTTCCGTATATTGTTCTAATGGGAGTTCCATAATACTTGCGCTGGCATGCCTCTGGAAATATTCCATGTAATACAGTCATGTCAGTAGCTGTTACCGACAAGAGTCCGCCATGAAATGTTGCCCTCATTGCACAATCAAGATAACGCGAGGGTGAACCAAATGGATCCACATCTACAATTGCACCGCGTCCATCTCTTGTTGAGTGCAGACTCAAAAACCTACAAGCTTCATTTTCTGAAAAATCGCATTTTGTAACTTGATTTAATTTTGCAATACTTTTCCCAATCTCTAAGGCTTGCTGGTTGACATCATTTGCTATTACTTTCTCTATTGATTCTATTTCGTTTGCAACTCTTATGCTTCTTGCTCCAATACCGGCAAGTGAATCTAAAAAGATCTTTGGGCCCTTGAAGTTTTTAAGAAATGCAGAATATGCTATTATTGAAAAATCTCTACTAATTCTTGCCCTTGGGTTGAAAAATGCAGGTTCCTTTGGGGGTGTTTTTTCTGATAGAGATTCCCTTGGCACCAAAAGTTTTGTACTCCCTTCTGTTATTTCTACAAGTTCGGATTCCAACAGGTTGTCTTGTCAAAATTGATTTAATAAATTGAAATGGCCACACTGGATATTGACAAAATGACATAATGGTTGTTAATTTTTCCTCAAATGAGAAGAAAGTCTTTTGTTTCAAAAAAACCCGAAAGCTCCTTTGAGAGCTGGTCTGAGAATATTCCTAGGATCTCAAAATCGCTTGGTGTGAGTGATTTTCCACTGAAAATAGCTAAAACAGCTACAACTTCACTCTTGTACAATATTGGATACCCTGCAAAAGACCTGATCTTCTCTTTTTTTGCCCATTCGTGATATTTTATTCTGGGATCATGTACCACATCATTTGAAACCGCGGGTCTCTTTGTCTTTACAATAGAACCAATTTTTAAAGAATTTTGAGATACTCTGGAAAACTCACCATTTATGTTCTTGTACTTGCCTGCACTGTATTTTAGAATCAGTGTTTTTGATTTCTTGTCATAAAACCAGATTCGTGCGAACTTGGCATTGAAATATTTTACAAGATTCTCTACTATGGACTGGAGTCGATCATTTAGACTGTCATACTTTTTAATAGAATTCAATATGGTATACACTTGAAGCTTTTTTTCATTAACCACATGTTCATCAAATAGGACATAAGGCGCAGATTTTGTAGCCTTTGATTCATAGGAACGAAAATCAGATATCACATCTGCAAATCTATTTAGAAAATTGTTTGTTTCAAGATCGTATTGTTCTATTGATGAGAAGACAAAATGACAAACCCAGTCAAAATCTCCGCTCAGTCTTGCTGAATAGATACAAAAGGAAGACTCGTTTAGATATCTTGTCAACCTGTTAATTCCATCTGAAATATTCTTAGAAAATTTGAATTTAACAAGTATTGTCCTGTTGACTTTATCTGATACTAGATTTGGATTCAAAATAACAGAATACCCTAGAATCGATTTGTTTTTGTCAAGCCTTACGAGTCTTTGTCGTACAGCTCTATCGGTAATTGTACAGCCAATGCCTTGAAGTGTACTGGCTATCTCCTGTGAGGAAATTCTTGCATTTCTTCCCAGATGAGAGAGTATTACTTTGTCTATCTCATCGAGCATAATTTTACATTGATACATGTTATTAATATCAATTTCCGATCTGGAAATTATAACCCGGAATATACTATATTATAATGTAATTTGCTTCCAAAATGGAAATTTCTCATGATAATTTCTTCCATAGTAAATATAGCCATGAATCACGGTAAATGATACATGAATAAAAGATCAATCAACAAATTTGCTATATTGGTGATCTTGATGATAGCTGTGCCTGAAGCTGTTGGGCATATTCTTTTTGAGCGAGCTCACTCTCCAGATTCGTCTGTGAATGCAGCAATTGCATTTACAGATAATCTTCATGATCATTCTGACAAGAGTGGAGTATGTCACCTTGCCATAATGAGTGATCAATCTGGCTCTAATATAGCGCGAGCTGCTGGTCTGCAAGGAAAATATGGCGATCTTTCATGCTAGTTTTTTTATAATGTTGCTTTTCATAATCTATGAAACGATCACTTGATCCCTAAGATGATTTAATACGTCTGCCACAGGAATAAGTCAAATATGCTAGTCTGCGGAGTCGACGACGCAGGACGGGGTTCAGTTCTCGGTCCACTTGTAATATCTGGGATATCTATTGAACAAAAAAATATAAAACAGCTTGTTAAGATTGGCGTCAAAGACTCAAAACAACTCAGTCCTCAATCACGAGAAAAATTATACGGGCAGATACTATCTATTGTAGAAGGTTATCACGTTGCAAAAATTTCTCCAAAGACAATAGATAAGAGCGTCAGTAAAAATCTGTTAAACAAACTTGAAGCAGACTATATGGCCAAAGTTATAAAAAAACTGGAGGCAGACTCATCATATGTTGACTCATGTGACGTAAACCCAAAACGGTTTGGTCTCTACATATCAAATATAGTCAAGACTGGAAAAATCGTTTCAAGTCATCATGCTGACAGAAAATACCCTGTGGTCTCTGCAGCTTCAATCATTGCAAAAGTAAACAGAGACAGGGCTATAGAAAAACTACGAAAGAGTCACGATTTGGGAAGTGGATATCCATCTGATCCTAAAACTATGTGGTTCATCAAGGAATGGATATCTAAAAATGGAAATGTTCCTGAATTTGTTAGAAAGAGCTGGAAACCAGTCAAAATCTTGTTGAGTGTCTCATCCTAGATATTTTGCCACAATCATGCCATGGTCTCCTTCATAAGGTTCCAAGTTTATCTCTTGGACTATCTCAAAGTTGGCAGATAGTTTTTTGGCCTCTGAGCGCATTACCTGAGCTGGCTCTCTTGTAACATCGATACTTCTCGTTTTTATCACTAGCATCATATATCCGCCTTTTTTCAGATATGTTTTGCAATTTAATATTGCAATCTCTGTCTGGTCTGGCTGGGCAATATCTACATAGACAATATCAACAGGACCATATACTGAAAAATATTGTTTGGGACTACGCGCATCCTGTAAAATTGGAACGATGTTTGATCTAAACGAAGCTACTCTTTCCAGAAAATCTCTTGCAACTCTACTTGAGTGCTCTACTGCAAAAACAATTCCACTTGGACCAACGATGTCTGATACATGACTTGCAGTTGTTCCAGTTGATACTCCTAGATAAAGAACATTGGACTTTCTGACAATGGGCAAAATCTCAAGGCCATTCATTATCGCAGCACCGAGTTTGCTACGATAAGGATCCCATATTCTAAACTCTTCATCATCTATCTTGACTAGCTTTTCTCTATAGACTTGATTTCCGGGCACGAGATTTATGGTTGCAAGCCTCTTTTCTCCCTCGCTTTTTACCCAAAAAATATTATCTTCTTCGTTTTCCAAACTTCTTTCTCTTGTTTTTTTGCCAGTCGTTTCTCTTTTCTCCACCTCTTCCTCCTCCAAACCTTCTGTCTCCTCCAAACCTTCTGTCTCTATGTTCCTCATTTCTGTGTGGCTGGAAGGCTGGCCTCTCAGGCTCGTCCTTGTATTTTTCTCCTATTTCGGTAACACGTATGTTGAGTTTTTCAAGTAGCGTATCATTTCTTCCAGCGCCAAAGATATCCACTCTTGCACCAATTGCAGCTTTTGCAGCTATTGCTCTTGCAATTTTGCCTCTCTGCCATCGTGGAGCTGCATGAACTAGTTGATGCTGAAATAGTAAACCGTGCTTTGGTGGCTGTGCTCCAGTCTTGAGAGCTCTAAATAGAGCCTTTTCAGCGCCAAGAACTTGGATGGTGCTTGCAGGCATACTTGCAAGTCTCTTTAGACTTCCTGCCTTGGCAAGTATTCTTGCTCCTACTGCAGAGCCAAGTATGACTGAAATATTTGGCGCAATCAACTGCATTTGTGATTCGATGTGCTTTTCTAGCGATTGTCTTAATTCAAAAAGATCCAAGATCTGTTTTGCAATACTTTGAACTATGGTAAAATTCTCATCTGAGATTTGACCTCCTCTGCTCTTTTTTTGTAATAGTGATAACATCTCAGCCTTCTCTTCTGGAAAGCCTGCATCAAGATACGTGTTCTGGGTAAGATCATCTCTTCTTCCAGCCATTATGATTTTTGAATATCCACTGATTGTGTCTATCATGTTATCAAGCTCTGGAAAATGTAATCCATACCACTCTCTTACTCTGGAACTTAGCAAGTTGATTATCTTATCAATCTCATCTAATGTATTGATTGCTTGAATTATGTGCAAGTCTGGACTTTCAGAAATTTCTGTAACTCTTGATGATGAAAGACTTAGTGCAAAGTCTCGCAGTTTTCCCCTTGCATCTCCTTCATTTGTTGCAAATCCAGAATCTACAAGGACTCGTAATTTTGAAGACTGGATTGTCTCTATCTTTTTTTCATCCATAATGTCTGCTTCTATGGATTTTTTCCTCAAAAGTTTCAAAAGTGAAGAATCGTTTACAACAACGATACTTCCCAAATTAGTAAGAAAATGTTCTAACTCATTCAGACTGACCTGTTCTTTTTTTATCTCTACATATTGTGTAGCTGGATTTGAAAATGGAAACGATTTCACACATTTATTATCATCAAAAACTGCAATACCTAACTCTGTTAAAATTACAGAATGCATAGAGTGCATTTCCATGGCTTACTAAAAAATGTAACATTATAGATCCAGAACTATATCAAACGTTATAAGACAACTATTTTTTATTATTAGAAGTGAGTCCTGACATCTCAACTAATGTGGGCCCGATTGTACTTGAAAGACCAACTATGCTTGCATCTGGCATTCTAGGTATATCACTTGACGTTTTTGGTCGTCTATATAAAGAAGGAGCAGGTGCACTTGTTACCAAATCACTTAGCAGGGAACCATGGGATGGATACCCAAACCCAACTGTCGTTGGGCTACAACATGGATATCTAAATGCCGTCGGACTATCAAACCCCGGTGCATCATATTTTGCAAAAATGTTGTCATCAAATCAAGATGTTCCGATAATTATCAGCCTTGTTGGCTCTATTCCAGAGGACTTTACATTCATGATAAAACAATTTGAAAATGTAAAAATTCTTGGATACGAACTTAACCTGTCATGTCCTCATGTCGAAAAAGTTGGGCTTGAAGTAGGAGATGATCCTGAACTTGTCCACACCATAGTCAAATCCGTAAAAAAAGAATCAAAGGTTCCAGTGCTTGCAAAAGTTGGTCTTGGCTCTTCAGACTATTTAGAAACTGTACAAACTGCATGTGAAAGTGGAATTGATGGTATAACCGCAATAAACACATTACGTGCAATGGCAATTGATGTGGAAACAGCAAGGCCTATTCTGAGTCACAAAATTGGTGGACTGTCTGGACCTCCAATCAAGCCTGTTGCGGTAAGATGCGTCTATGAAATCTCATCCAAGTTTGATATCCCAATCATTGGTTGTGGTGGTATCTCAAGTTGGGAAGATGCAGTAGAATTTTTACTTGCAGGGTCAAGAGCCATACAGGTTGGCAGTGCTGTTGGAGAAAAATGGACTGGCGTCTTCTCTGAGATAAATAATGGGATATCAAAGTATATGGAAAAAAAGAATTTTAAAAAATTAAGTGAGATGGTTGGACTTGCAAAAAAGTTTTGATACTCCAAAGATTGTGACAATAGAGAAAGTGGTTGACGAAACTCCCACAGTACGCACTCTATTTTTCTCTGATGATACAATGTCCCAAGTTCTTCCAGGACAATTTGCGATGGTGTGGATACTTGGTGTAAATGAAATCCCGATGAGTGTAATGATATCACAAGAAAATGGCAAGGCCGCATTTACAGTAAGAAAACACGGGTTTGCCACTACAGAATTATTCTCAAAGAAGGTTGGAGATCAGATAGGTATTAGAGGACCATATGGAAATTCGTTTACAATAAAGCAAGGCAAACTACTTTTGGTTGGTGGAGGAACTGGACTTGTTCCTTTAATACGACTGGTTACATTTCTCAAGAAAACCGATGATGTAACAATCATCATGGGGGCAAAGACAAAATCTGAAGTCTTTTTTGAAGGACTGGCAAACAAACTACTTGAAGGTACTCTGCATAAAGTGATTGTTGTTACAGAAGATGGAAGCTATGGACAAAAGGGCCTCGTTACAGATGTGATGGAGAATTTATTCCATGAAACTGGGTTTGACGCAGTATATACATGTGGTCCTGAAAAAATGATGCACAAAGTTGTACAGATCGCATCCTCAAACAAGACACATGTTGAGGCAAGCATTGAAAGAATGATGAAATGTGGAATTGGAATTTGTGGTAGCTGTTGCTTTGGTGATGTGATGGCATGCAAGGATGGAACTGTTTTTGATGGGTCTACTCTACTTTCAAACAAAGAGTTTGGGTACACACACCGGAACAAATCAGGCGTGCTTGATAATTACTAGAATATGGAAATGCCGGAAAACTTAAAATGCTATAAAAATCCATCCAAATTGAAAATTGGCTAAGATTGTACTAACTGCAGACCGTACATTGATGTCTCCATATCGTGGAATATCATTGGCAACTTTCTTTGGTTGCGCTCCTGCGGTAGATCCACACAGACCGAAAAACAGTTTCTGGTACTATATTTTAAAAGATCAGGTAACACCAAAAGTTCTCTTTGATTTTATCTGTAATCCTATAGGTCAAAAAAATGGTATTGCAAATTATGCTCCATATGGACTACGAAAAGTAGAAGCTGCTCTTCTCAGAGATGGATACAAGAGAGAAGAAGTTGTAGTGGCACATCCTGATCATGTGGACAAGTTTATTGGTCCTGAAACTGAAGTGGTTGGAACCTATGAAATGGATCCTCTTGGAATGGGTCCTGTAACTATGACATTTACCTATGGTAGAAAACAGACATCATATGATGAATTTTACAATCGCGATTTACACATGAAGATAAATGCTGCAAAAAAGAAAAACGGAAGCCATGCCAAAGTAATTGCTGGAGCTTCTGGAACTTGGCAGTATAATTATGATCCAAAAAAGATCCAAGAATATGGATTGTATGCAGTATTGGAAGGAGAGCTGGGTGGCATTGCACCAGAAATTGATGGACATGCTGGAGAATTTTTCAATAAACTAATTGCTGGAGAATTTGAAAACATGAATCCATTTGTTAAGAGCGATTTCAAAGTTGAAGTAAAAGAATTTGGAAAAGATGCAGAAAAATTCCATGGTAGATTCATACACTATTGGGACGAGCCAGATGTTGATAGTATACCAAATATCGTGGAGCCAAGTATGCATGGAATGGTAGAAGTCATGCGAGGATGTGGGAGAGGTTGCAAGTTTTGTGACGTTACACTAAGACCATTGAGATATTATTCACCTGAAAAAGTAAAGCAAGAGATTGAGGTGAACATAAAGAAAGGGGGACAGCGTAACGCATGGCTCCACAGTGATGATATCTTTGTCTATGGGCTTGATCCAAGAAAGACAAAGAACATGGCACCAAATAGAGATGCATTAGAAGAACTCTTCAAGGCAGTCATGTCATGTGGAATTGAGCACACCAATCCAACTCATGGTACCCTGGCTGGTGCAATTGCTGATGAAAAATTACTTCCAAACATATCTAAGATAATCAAATCTGGTCCTAACAACAAGACTGGAGTTCAATGTGGATTTGAAACAGGAAGCTTGAGATTGATTGGAAAATATGCAGACAGAAAACTCTCTCCATACAAACCAGAGGAATGGCATTGGGTTGTAAAAGAAGGGGTAAAGACACTAAACGAAAATCATTGGATTCCGGCATTTACATTAATCATGGGTCTTGACAACGCAGAAACAGAAGAAGACGGTTGGGATACAATACGACTCATCAATGAACTAGAAAGAGAGCAACCCGAATCCCAGTTTACTGTGACTCCACTCACATTTGTTCCAATTGGATTGCTTGAAAAATCCGAGTTCTTTGATATTGGAAATGAATTGACTGCACCACAACTTGGTGTCATGTACAAGACATGGCAACATAACTTCAAGTATGGAATCCAAAAATTCATGGATAAAACCGGAAGTAATAATACTTTCAAGAAAAAGGCATTTACCGGTCTTGCAAGAGCATTGGGTGGTGTTCCATTGACTGCAATGGAAAAATATGCAAGAAGAAAAGGTCCAGAGCACGAGAGAGTAATAGAAACCATCAAGGCAAAGTACTGGTAGGTTTTTTATCAAAACCAAATACATAAATTGAATTAAAATAAAAGTTGACTTGTGCCAACTCACGGATCGCTTACTAAAGCAGGAAAAGTAAGAGGACAAACTCCTAAAGTTCCATCACGGGAAAGACATGGAACAATATCCATTACACGAAACAAGGATAATTTTAGAAAAAGATTCGTCCTAAAAAGAGTCCCCGGTCAAAACAAACCCGGTCAACGAAGAAGAAAGTAGAATTTTGCAAGTTATCTGTATCTATCTATTGAATCATTGATTTTCTATATTTAACCTGTCTGAGAGTCTCGTTGATAGTTTGTCAATATGACCGCAAACAGGTTGTCTTTGTAAATAAAAAAATATCAGATTCTAGCGGTTGCCCTTTTGGGGTTGAGCCCAAAAGAACCACCGCCAGTATAGAATCTGCATTATTTACTATGTGGTATGCATTGAAAAGAATGTGTTCGTTCATTTTGAACTGGCAAATATGTCTTGATGTATTAATACCACGCCATGGTTGTATCTATAAAATAAACACAATGAAACCGTGGATATTAGGGACTTGTGTCATAGTGATGGTGTGATCGTGCACTAGGAAGACACATCCACGGTTCCACTCGTAATTGGTTTTTGCCGTATAAAAGACTCGATTAACTATGTTACTGGAATTTTTAATAAAAAAATTATCTTTTTTTGTCTTGGAAACAGAAATGTTATTCAGATCCAAACAAATGAATTGCATTAATACAAAAGGCAACAAATCATAAATCTGATCTGACTTCTTAACGTGGTTTTTGTATATGACATGTAGTTATCCTGTCATAAACGCAAACCAACTTTTGGTGGTCTAACTATGGTAATTATGTTATTTTAGGAAAACTGCAATAACATTGACGATCTGTTTTTTGTTATAAGACAGAAGGATTAATCTACTAACCTAAACTAACAGTCAAAAAAAACCACCGAGAAGGTAACAATTTCATCAAAGGATTCCTTTATAAGGTACTGGTACTGTACCATACGGTAAGATGGACGATTTAAGATTAGAAAATCTAGATGGGGTAGGCCCAGTAACTTCCAAGAAGCTAAGCGATGCAGGAATCCATAACATATTGGATCTTGTTGTAAGAGGACCAGTAGACATATCGGAAATCACTGGTATGGATCTTGATGCTGCTGTAAATCTGGTAAACAAAGCGAGACAACAGCTAATTGATAACGGTCAAATTGCTAAAGAATTTGTTTCAGCAACTGAGATCTATAAAAGAAGACAGGATATAGGAAAGATCACAACTGGAACTAATGCACTTGATACTCTATTTGATGGCGGAATTGAGACACAAGCCGTAACCGAAGTTTATGGTGAATTTGGTGCTGGCAAGACACAACTTTGTCATACTGTATGTGTGACTGTTCAAAAACCAAAAGAAGAAGGTGGACTTGACGGTGGGGTGTTGTACATAGACACTGAACATACATTCAGACCCGAAAGAATTGTTTCAATTGCAAAAGCAAAGGGTCTTGATCCAGAAAAAATTCTTGACAGAATTATGGTGGCAAGAGCATACAATAGTGCTCATCAGGAATTGATCTTACAAGAGGCAGGTCCTGTAATTGAAGAAAATAAAATAAAATTAATTATTGTAGACTCTGCAGTAGGCCTTTTCAGAGCCGAATTCCTTGGCAGGGGCACTCTTTCTGTAAGGCAACAGAGATTAAACAAATTCATGCATCTGCTTTCAAGAACTGCTGAAACATACAATGTGGCAGCAATAGCGACAAACCAAGTCCAGTCATCACCTGACCAATTCTTCGGTGATCCAACAAGACCTGTAGGAGGAAACGTTGTAGCACATGCCTCAACATATCGTGTTTACCTCAAGAAATCAGGTAAGAAGAGAATTGCCAGAATGGTTGACAGTCCTCACCATCCAGAACAAGAGGTTCTCTACACACTAACCGAAGGCGGTGTTGCAGATCCAGAGGATGAGACCAAGAAGAAAAAGAAAGAAGAGCCTGAAGAATAGGCTTTTCATCATTGTTTCCCGGATGGAAGTATCATCTTCCATGCCGTCTAATTTTTATTTTATACCCAGTAAGTGTTAAATTATGGTCATCTCAAGTCTTAACAATTAATGACTACTAAGAAACCAAAGGGTCGTTCACACGGCTTTATGCACAAGTCACGATCCGTTATGACTAAGGATAAGGTCAGAGGAGTCTCTTTTCTATTAAGAGAATATGCAGTGGGTGACAAAGTTTTGGTAATACTAGATCCTTCACAACACAAGGCATTACCACATCGCAGATATCATGGAAAGGTGGGAACAGTTACTACTGTAGGCAGAAGAACCGTGAAACTTGCAGTTAATCTTGGTAACAAGTCAAAAACCTTAATCACTAGGTTAGACCATATCAAACCATTTGGTGTTGCATAGATGGAAGAAGTAAAGAAGAAACAAGGCATTTCTATTCCAGAAGTAAAAGAAATTATGGAAAAAGTTGATACTGAATCAATGGACCAAATTCAAAGATGGACATATGATTATGTTACAAAGTTTTCAAAAATTGATGCCAAGGCTGCAAAGAAACTCAAGCAGCAACTTGTAAAAGAATGTGGCATACAAGAAGAAGAAGCAGTAGAAATTGTAAATAATCTCCCAAGTACTGAAGCTGAATTGCGAGCATTTACTTTCGGCTGGAAGAAACTAATTCTTGCTGAAACACTCGACAAGATGCTAAAGATAATCAAGGAGAACTCTTAAGTTTAGGAGTACGGTTTATCTTGGAACATTCTCAAACTAGGAAGTATGAGGAATACGCATACGTATTAGATTTTGTCACAAGAGGAAAATCAACTACTGTAAGAGGACGAGATGGAATAATTGTTACAGCTATAGGAGAGGAAAGATTGACCATACTTGAACTGCTTGCCATGCCAAATTCTACCTTTGAGATTGGAGAACGAGTCTATATAGGAAAAGAAGGCAGAACAAAAATTCTTTCAGTGCTTGGCAGGCTAGAGCATGAACATATATCATCTTCTGCACAGAGTGAACTAAATGCAGTAGTGGAAAAAATTGTATTGCAAAATGAAAAAAGATTTGTAGATTATCTCAACAATGCACAACCACTCACTCCTAGAATTCATGCACTTGAATTGATACCTGGAATTGGAAAAACATACATGAAGACAATGCTAGAGGAAAGGGAAAAGAAAAAATTTACCGACTTTAAGGACTTGCAGGAAAGAGTTGGACTAAAAGAACCAGCAAAACAAATTGCAAAGAGAATCATCGAAGAGATAACGGGGGAAACAAGGATGAGTCTCTTTGTTAGAAAATGATCAAACGCAGGTCTCTAGGGCAACATTTCCTAATAACACAATCAATCGTAAAATCAATAATTGATTCTGCTGGTATAACAAAAGATGACATTGTCCTTGAGATAGGAACAGGCCATGGTATCCTGACATTGCCGCTCTGCCGAGATGCAAAACAGGTAATCTCTGTAGAAAAAGACCCACTTCTGTATTCGCAAGCAAGGAATACTCTATCACATATTCCAAATCTAGTCTTGGAAGAGGGTGATGCTTTCAAGAAAAGTATAGAATTTACCATTCTTGTCTCAAATCTTCCCTACTCTGAGAGCAGAACTGCCATAGAATGGCTTGTTCAAAGAAAATTCAAGCGTGCTATTGTAATGGTACAAAAGGAGTTTGCCCAAAAGCTAACCAAAAAAAATGGCAAGGAAAGACGGGCCATATCAGTTCTTGCAAACTATTGTCTTGATATTGAAAACATCATGGATGTAAAAAACACAAACTTTAGACCACCTCCAAAGGTTGATTCAATTGTGTTATCTATTATCCAAAAGCATGTACTCTCAAGTCAAACAGTACATGCCGTAAACAAGCTATTTTCATTTAAAAGAAAGACCATACGTAACATTGGAAAAAAAATGGGAATAGAGATTGACTCAGATAAAAGACTTGAAGAAATACCTGATGGTGAGATAATAGAAATTGCAAAAAGAATCCAGTAATTACTATGTGCCAGCAGAGGATTCGATCTTCTTTTCTGATTATTTAAAAAACAAAACAGGCAAGTCTGCACTTGACATTGGAACAGGCTCTGGAATTCTCGCAGATACTTTATCAAAAAATTTTACACTTGTTGTTGCAACTGATATTAACATTGCTGCGCTAGTCAAGACACATGCAACAATTGACAACTGCATCTGTTGCAATGCAGCTGATGCACTGAATACTAGTTTTGATCTGATTGTGTGTAACCTACCATATCTACCATCTGATAAATTGTTTGATCCTGCAGTAGATGGTCTGCATGATGGTATAGAGATCCCAAGTATGATAATAAAATCTGCTAGCCAGAGAATTGAAAAAAGCGGTAAGATGGTATTTCTTACCTCTTCTCTTGCAAAGTATGACTCCTTGATACAATTATCCACGTCTCTTGGTTTTGATGTTAAAATCGCCGCAAAAAAGAAATTATTTTATGAAGAATTGATTGTAATAGAATGTACAAGAAACAAACCCTAATATGATTTTCTTACAAAAAGTACACTTAGTTTATCTGTAAAGGAGAGAAGTTGACATTGTTGAGATTTTATCATCTGATTTGTGCTGTAACCGTGACTGCAATTTTCTATTCTATGTGGTTTCCAAGTGTACAGGCATATGACGCACAAGTGATTATAGTAAATGGAACTGCAAATCATTGCATGCCTAATCTCTCATGCTATAATCCATTTCAGGTAAATGTCTCTGTCGGAGATACAGTTACTTGGACAAATCGGGATAATAGGACACATACTGTTACTACTGGAACATCAAACTATGGTCCACAAGGAGTCTTTGATAGCGGAATCATACTGCCTGGGCATTCATTTACACAGTTCTTTGGTTCTGTTGGAAAGTATCAATATTATGACAAGACTGACACATGGCCCTCTGGACTGGTTGTAGTATCAAATGGATTTTCGCATGCTGAACTTTCCTGGGTTCCTGATTCTCTCAAAGTTGAAAAACAAAACTATACCTCAAATGGTATTGTAATAACAAAACAGATTCAAAATACAGGAAACGCTGACGCACATTCTATAATATTCACACTAAAAATAACAAATCAATCCTCACTTTTTTACAATAATTTTGTCAAACTAGATGTTCCTGCAAAACATAGTGTTCCTGTAGCATTTGTATGGAGTAATGTTCCAAATGGACAATACCGACTATTCTTTGATGCAAATTCTGCCAATACTGCAGGTGACATGAATGCAAACGATGACAGGTCACTTGATCTAATATCGATCCCACCATCATCTTCTCCCCTAGTTCAGAATCAACCTCTGCCAATCATTCATTCAAACTTTACTCTTAATGACAACACTGCAAGTGTTCCAGAGTTTGGTTCTGCATCATTTATTGTTTTGATTGCATCAATAATGTCTGTCATAGTCTTTGTAAAATCTAGGCTGAATGCTATCCTATTTTCGTAGTTTCTGTTTTGCAATCTCTATTATTGCATCAGTCATTTGTGTAGTGGTCGCACTCCCACCAATGTCAAATGTAACATACTTGCCTTCATTGATTACCTGATCTGTGGCAGCAAATATTGCATCTCTGATGTGTGTCTCACCAAGATATTCTGTCATCCATGCTCCTGATAATACGGCAGCAGTTGGATTTACCTTGTTTAGTCCCTTGAATGACGGTGCACTTCCATGAGCAGCCTCAAACATGGCAAACTTGTCTCCCATGTTTGCAGAGTAAACCAATCCAATGGATCCAATTATGCCTGATGCCAATTCTGATATTATGTCCATAAAGAGGTTAGTGCTTATCAAGACAGAGCCGTTGAACTGCTCTGGTTTTATGACCAGTTGTTGGGTCATGTTGTCTATGTATAATTCTTCAACAGATATTCCGGGATTTGCCTTGGATGCCTTTTCCACTTCTTCCCAGAATATTCCGTCGGTAATTTTTAGAATGTTTCTCTTTGTTACTGCAACCAACTTGCTCATGTGGTATTTTTTTGCCCATGCTAATGCCGAGTTGATAAAACGACTGCTTCCCTGCCGTGTGATCTTTCTAATTGCAATTGCAGCATCATCTGATACCTTGAATTCAATTCCAGTGTAGAGCCCCTCAGTTGCTTCCCTGAAACACACAAAATCCAATGTCTTGTCTGGAGTTATTCTCTTGTATGTCTTGATTGGTCTGATGTTTGCATATAGATCAAATTTTTGTCGCAGTGTCACTGCAACACTTCTTGGAGAGTTTGGCTTGGGGATTGTGGTTGTAGGTCCCTTGAACCCAGCATCCGAGTTTTCCAGAATACTCATTGTTGCATCTGGAATGTATGTCTCTCCACCATATTTTTCCCATTGTTCAGATCCTGCTTCGCATAAAACCAATTCAGTTTGAGTGTTACATGCCTTCAATACCTTTAACATTGAATCAACAATTTCTGGGCCAATACCATCTCCTCTGATTATTGCAGCCTTTTTTCCCAAATCAGGCGGGATTGTAGTATCTACATATTTAATTCTAACTAGAAAATTACTTGCAAAATTTATTGTATAATGCTAAAGCTTAAACCCATCATTGATAGGAGACCTTGTTGATGAAGATAGTACAGATTTCAGATGTTCATGTTGGGGCTCAATTCAAAGAGGAAACCTTTGATATCGCAGTGGAAGAGATAAATCAACTCAAACCGTCTGTTATTGTAGCAACTGGTGATCTCACAAATGAGGGACTACTCAAGGAATATGAAAAATGCAAAGCCAAGTTCTCTCAGTTTGATACTGAAAAGATAATTGCAATGAGTGGAAATCATGATTATAGAAACACGGGATATCTTCTCTTCAAAAAGTTCTTTCCTTTTGATTCTGTAAATGAACTAGATGATGATACAATACTTGTAACACTTGGTACTGCAAGACCTGATCGAGATGAGGGCGAGATAGGGTATAGACAGAACCTGTGGCTGGAGAGAACCATGAAAAAATATGAAAACAAGACCAAGATACTTGCAATGCATCATCATCTGATCGGCGTTCCTGATACTGGAAATGATAGGGTAACTGTAATAGATTCTGGAGATGCACTGCGTACTGCACTTGCAAGCAAGATAGACCTTGTAATATGTGGCCACAAGCACAGGCCATGGTTTTGGAATTTTGGAAATTTATCTATAGCAAATGCCGGAACTGTATCTTCTGAAAGAATGAGGGGACTCTTTGATAACACATACAATATTATTACTATTGAGAAAGGCAAAATCAAAGTGGATTTGAAGATTGTAGGCGGGGAGAAAATTCACCTCAAGGATCTTGTGGAAAACTACAAACGTTTTGGCGAAGAATAAGGAAATTCATTCCAGATTTGGTTCCAAAGTTATAATAACAGTTTAAATTTCAGCAACATCGTGCGGGGGTCGCCTAGCCTGGTAGGGCGTGGGATTGCTAATCCCATGTCCGTAAGGACCCGTGGGTTCGAATCCCACTCCCCGCGCTTTCTGCGATCTACGCTTAAACTTAATAAACCGATTTTTGCAAATTTATTCAATGGTAAGGAGAAAATCGGTAAAACCAAGATCAAGCGGTCCAAAAAACGTTACAACCGGCCTATGTCCTAAATGCGGTACAATAGGAAAAATTTTGATAATAGGATTGATTGGAAGCGAGAAAGGCAAGTGCCAATCATGCAACGGTGAATTTACCCTATAGAAAATACTGACAAAATCCTCAACAAAATAAACCATAAATTTTTAAGGTCACATCTAGTGAAGATTAAACATATGGCAGGCGAAGATGAATCCATTTATGAAAGAGTAGCTAGACTTGAAGATGAGGTAGCCAGCCTGAGAAACGAGGTCGATATCCTCAAAGGAACAATCCGAAATAAAATTGTAAGATACGAACACAAGCTGATCAAAAAAGGAAAAGACGTACAATCAATTATTGACTAGATTTTTCCTTGATGTTTTTTATCATCTCTAATACATCGTCAACATCATCTGCTTCTGGAGCAAGTTCGATATACTTGTTAAGAGATGCTAACGCAAGATCATTTTGTAATAGTCTTGTCTGAATAATTCCTTTGTCTCTAATATCTTCAGGTGCGTTGGGATCAAGGCCTAGTATCATATTGATGCAGTGCATTGCTTTCTCATAACTGAAAGACTCGGTGTACGAGCCCTTTAGGTTTCTTAGAATTCTTATCAAAATCTTTTCTGGTTCTATGTCATTTAGATATTCTGGCTCAAACTCTACTCCTTCACCATATGTAGCATCAAGTATGTCCTGCAGGTCTTCGATATCTAATAGACTACCTCCATTGAATGGATCCAAAACAAGCTCCTCTGAATATTTTACAAGGAAATGACCTGGAAACCCAACAGGACTAAGCTCAAGTCCTATTACTTTTGCAAGCTCGATGTAGATAATTGATAATGTAATTGGTATTCCGGTACGCTTGTCAATTACTACATTGAGAAAGTTGTTTCTTGGATTGTAATAGTCATCACTATTTCCTTCAAATTCCAAGATGTCAAACATGTACTCATTTAACATGGAAACAAGGTAGATGGGGTTTTTGACATCGGATATGTGATCACATAACCCTTGTTCAAATGTTTTTAATTTTTGTATATATTCTGTGATATCCAAGTCAGGAAATTCTAGGATCTGGGATAATTTTAGACATTTTTCAATTAGTGTGTATTGTGGACTTTTTGCATAAGAAATCCACTCTGCTGCAAATGGATCAAATTCATTCATTTTCTATTTATATAACTTTCTGGATTTTTGAGTTCCCGAGTTGTTGGAGGATTTGCAATCAATGTTCTGTATGTATTCTTGCCTAGCTTTGCAAAGACATGTTCTGTAAAATCTGTCCCAATACTCTTTCTGATTTGATATGCTGAGATGTCACTGTTTGCAAACGTGACTAGGTAATTCTTGAAATCTTGATCATCCCTTAGAATGTTTTTTACCGCAAACTCTGCCATTCCTTCCATTGTTGTAAATGCTGCATGATGTGACTGGATTGGTTTTAACCATCTCTGGTAAATGTCAAGAAGTTGTGGAATCATCTCCGAGATTTTGGGATCGACTGTAACCTTTGTAAATGTCATCACATCTGGACCCAAGACTTGAACTATGAAATTATCTGGATTTAATATGAAAAATAGGTTTGCCCTCTTTGCTACTGGATATTCATCTGGAACTTCAGGTATCTGTAAATAATTGTAAAGGTTTTTTGTTGTAGTATCATCAAGACACAAGATTATTTTTGCAAGCTCTTCGTTGATTGCATTTACTTCGGATACTGCATTTTTGTTAATGCTGTACAGATTATTTTGTATCGAGTGAATCTGTTCCTCAAGGATGGTCATCTTCAAGGCTCCAATGTATCCAGAGTTTACTTGATCAAATCTTGATTCATAGGGTTCGCCTTGCTTGTATAGTATGATCTGAGGATAACTTGATAGGATGAACTTGTTTAGGTATATTGCAGATTCGTAAAAATCTCCATACGTGGTAGATATCTGCGAGATGTACCCCTTTGCATACGTTGAATAGACTAGGTATCTAAAAGTCTGATTTTCTGCAAGAGTTGCTATCTTTAAAACATCTTCATGTGCAATTGCGGTGAACAATTCGTCTACAAATTCTGCAGACTCTTTTGTTGGGTACACCTTGCGCCCTTTTAGACGCTTAAACTCGACAAGTTCGGGAAACTCGACTCTTGCTTGCGATACTGAAATTCCTGTAAATTCTACTATTTTTTTTGACATGTCTGAAAATAACCTACTGCAAATTGGTTCAATATCTTCAAACTTTATCTTTGAGGCAAACGCCTGAATGGATTTTGTCTTTGAGTTTGTTATTTCTTTTTCCTCGTTTATTTCAACTGAGAGCTGATCTAAAAGGGCATGTGCAAACTCTTCAAACTCTGTCATTATGAAACTGGGTCAAACCTGCCAATTTAACATTAACTTTGGAAATCATGTTCCACATTGGGTTGTGTTTTTGCCAGAATTTGCTTTTGGAATATAAACGTCTATTTTGATCCAGTGGAATTCATGCCTGTATGTACTGATGTGACTGGATGGCTCCAAGTTGTTTGATTTGCATAGGCCATCTTTGATAGAGAATTTACAACCAATTGATGCATTATAATGAATCCATACTGTGCACCAGTAGCTTTGCCGGGACCTTGACGTTGTGATGATAATATTGCTGATGACCATTTGGTACTCTCACCTGGCTGGCAGACATGGTTACCGCAGACCTGGGTTGGATTCAAGATTGATGTGGTACGACCATATTCACCTGCACCTCTAGTCAGAGCACTTGCCTCTTGCATTGCTGTCATGGATAGTACAAGAGAAAACAGCACTGCAAAAACTAGCACCTTTTTGGACATTTTCAGTATTTGAATCGTCTTAGAATAAAAGGTATTCGCCTCTATGAAAAGTATGCCGGTAGGGGTTAAATCGGTCTAACTAGTACCAATGAGTTTTACCATGATTTCTTATTTTATACATTTGAAACTTGCCTCAAATGATTAAGTTGGATGATCTTAGATTTATGCAATTTGGATTTCATTTTCAAATCATTCTGAGAATTTGAGTGCAAACATGTTCTTGTCATATTTGACATCAATTTTTTTGTGGAACAACTCTTCGAAGATGAGCTCCAAGACTGTCTTGTTGTATAATGACCAGTTTTTACCAATATCGTGTTTCATAACAAAAGTATGAGTCCCATTATCAGACATGTGACTTACCTGAACAGAGGAGTTGATCATTTGCATCTCAAACCATAACATAAAGGAAATAATGTCAGTCTCTCCTTTCATGAACATTGCAATATCGAGCATTTCATCCTTCCCAATGGATGCAATTTCTATTATCTTCTTTTCACTCAAACCATCAAAAATTTTTGTAAACACAGATTTGTTAAGGCTGACCAGGCCTATCCTTGATTGGTAAATGTCCCACTCTAGGAATCTTTTCAAGGCCTGGGTTGCAAGTGTGTTGGTATTTACTTGATGATTTTTAGCCTCTTTCTGTAATCTGTCTATGAGATCTGAATCAAACCTGAATGTAATGGTAGATGTTTTTTTCTTGTTATGGTGTGTCTCTTCCATGATGTGTAGTTAATTTCTAAATATTTAAGAAATGATACAATGAGCAGTTACTCCAGCCCTACCGACACAATCGTCTTACAATGTATACATACCTGATTTATTCTAGAATCACTAATAATATGACATGGTAGAAATCAAAGTCAGAATACAGATTGGTGCACCACCAGAAAAGGTGTACGACGTGGTATCAAAAGTCGATGATGATCCCAAGTTCTGGAATTTGACTAAAAAAATTAGGAACATCTCAAAGAAAGAAAATGAGATTGTTAGAGAAGTTGTCATAGGCAAGGTAGACAGGTGCCTACAAAAAATTACCCTTGTGCCCAAAGGAGAATTACATATACTTTGGACAAAGGGTGTGATAACTGGAACAAAGGATTTTCTTTTGAGCGCACTGGGAAATGCAACTCTTTTGGAAATTAGCATGAACTACAAAATATCTGGGCCTGCTGGCTTGTTCTCAAGAAGAATTGAAGAAGAGCTACAAATTGAGGCAGAGATGGCAGCTGATCTGATAAAAGAGAAAGCAGAAGGAAGACCACATGATGTTCCAATGGAAGAACGAAAATCATGGGCTGACCTTATACGTGGATAGGGACAACCCATTTCACAAATTTTTTGTTTAAAATGTCAATCTGAGAAAATCACTCTGATTACATGTGACTAGCGGCATCTAATTTGGTTTTATGATTACTATGTTGATAAAATGTCTAAAATTAAAACTAAATCGGGTTCACCTTGATTTTTCTCTAAACATGTTTGGAATATTTGAGACATCACATCTCAATTCGATACTTTGCTAAATTACTCTTTTTATAACCAAAAATTAAATTTAGATTTAATAATCAATGGATGGCGGGTTTTCTTTTCTTCATGATGACAATTATGGTCCCACCACCAGCTGCAACTGCAACTCCTATTCCAACATAAATTATAGTGTTGTTATCAATGGAAGATGTTTGGAGGGGTCTAGAGATCTATCTTGTCTACGGCCTTGGAATAAGTACGCTGCCTTGCTACAGACTAGGATATCATGTGGGGTTTACTTTTAGTTGTATACCGGGGGTGGGTTTTGTGAGATCAGTTTAACACCGCTCGTTACATGGTCAGAAAATTCCAAATTCTCGTAGAATTACACTGAAAGTCTCTTGGTTAGTAAATGTTCAAAACTAATCGAATCATGAAACATGCTTGAGATATGAGTATCTTTATACATCAAAGGTTATATGGAAGATAATTATTCCATATGGCATAAATAAATTCCATATGGAAGAATTAGTATGAGATTTCATAACTATCTAGAACAATTGCTTGGTAACAGGGCATCGATTAGTATTCTTCGCGCTCTTTTTGAATACAAAGGCAGGATTTTCACAGTACGGCGACTTGCAGAAACTGCAAATATTTCTCATACAGAAGCCAATCAAACAATAGGACGACTTGAGATGTTTGGTATCATAAAAGTGCAGCCTGTAGGAAAGGCTTACCAGATATCGCTAAATCATAAAAATTACATACTAAATCAGATTGTGAAGCCTATTTTTGAGGCAGAAAATAAAACTCTAGTAACCCTAGTATTGATTCTAAAAAAATATTTTGACACAAAAAAAATAATCTCGGCAGCCGTCTTTGGAAGTATTGTAAAGGGAGAGGAAAGAGAGGACAGTGACATTGATCTGCTGGTAATATCAAATGATCCAGATCATGTCTATACTATTGTAGGTAAGGCAAAAACAGAACTATCAGAAATATTTCATGGCAGAATTTCTCCAATCGTATTCTCTAAAAAAGAATTTGTTTCTAAAAAAAGAGGCGATCTTGTGCGCTCAATTCTTGACAATCATATGCTTATAGCAGGTTTGGAGCTTGATAAAATAAAATGGCAAAGACGATAGATCCAAAGAAGGCTTCAGGGTATGTTACAAAGGCTGAAAACTCGTTAATGATGGCAAAAATTGCACTGGAAAAAGAAGCCTATGATAGCGCAGTAATGAGTTCTGTCCACAGCTCAATCAATGCGCTAGATGCCTTGACAACATCAGAGATTGGCAGACGTTCATCCGGTCAGCATCCTGACGTACTATCGCTAATCATGGGAATCTTGACAAAAGAAGAACATGATATCATTAGCAAGCAATTTAGTACTCTACTTGGTATGAAAAACCAGTCAGAATACCAACCTGATCTGATGAGCTTGAAGGATGCAGAAAATGCCATCAAATGGGCAGAACGTATCTTGAAGATGGTAAAATCAAAATTAAAAATTTGACATTTTACAGTTGGTCAGTACTTTGAAAAACAAAGTACCGGGGTGGGTCTATCGGTTCTGATTTGAAACCCAATTAATGAAATTCAACCAATACAATGTACACAAACTAATTTTTAATATTTTTCTTTAAACAAAATCAACCTGAAATGAAATGTGGTTGCCGTTATGCAGGATGAAAAAGAATCTTCATCAGACATATATAGAAAGGGTGTGGGAACGTGAGAGCTCGTAACTATTTTGTTCTAGAATTAAGCTCAATAATATTAATAACCCTATAGGGTTTATTATAACACACATGCAAGCACAACAGCTGAATACTTACAGAAAGGTCCAGGTCGATCCCAAGATTGAAGCCAAAATGATAGGTGCTTTAAGAAAAAGCGGACAACCATTTAGAGCAGTATCAAGAACAGAATACTATATTTCAAAAAAACAATGTGATATACTTTCAAAGTTAAATATTCCATATACAAAACTGTAGGCGTTGTCTAAACGCCTACTTCAAAATAAAGTAAAACTTCATTATAAATTGTCAACCAATTATAACAACGGCGATCCAATTCCAGATCAAGATATTGTAGATGTGAAAAATTTCTTCATTGATAGGTACGACGGGTTGAGTGTTGACAGTCCATCTGAAGGATATTGGAAAGAGGATGGCTTTGTTTATCAGGATACAAACTTGGAATTTTCTATTTTTATACCCAAGACCAAATTTGATAGAGTGGTAAAAAAAGAGATTCCTAAGCATATTGAAAAATTCAAGCGAGATTTCAAACAACTAGCCATACTTTGTTATTATCATGATGTTGTAGCAACCTAATGATTCCATCTTTGATACTTTAGCTAAGGAAGAAGAACTAGTTTCTTTTTCTGACTGCAATTAGAGCTGACAAATAGAAACTATGTTATCAATAGTCAAAAATTTAGGTTACAAATGCAAATTAAATAAAGAATGAATCCAAAAAACACGAAACACTTCTTTGACAGGTATCCGGAGATGTTTCCCTTTTCCCTCTCAAAACGCTTGGGCGAGTTGTGTAGATCTGTTTCCATCATATCAAAAGGCTTCCTTTTGAATTAAAGGCCCAAGAAAAAACACCCCAAATTCGTTTATTGGGTTTCGAAACAGAGGTGGTATACCGGGGGTGGGTTTCGAACCCACGACCTCCAGATTATGAGTATTACCCTTTTGTATGGACTGGCACTCTAGGCCAGGCTGAGCTACCCCGGCATAAATAACGCCTAAATTCTTGATGCAATTAAATGTAGCTTGCTCAAACTTGCGCAATCTCTTTCCAGTTGATATCCACTTTTGACACCCACTGGAATTTCTTTTGTAATGCAGAGGTGTAAAGTTTTTCCCACTCTAGTCCCACTGAATCTGACCACGCTTTGACTACTCTTGGATCAATGTAATTTCGAAGTGAAGTTCCCAAATTGTAATCTCGCGTTTTTTCTGTCAATTCTAGCGCAAGTTTTAATTTTTCTTCGCGTTGTTTTAGTTTTTCAATTTGCTTCTCAGTCTTGGGTTTTACCTCCTTTAATTTCTTGATCGACTCACGCTTTTTCTGTAATGTTTCATCAAAGTTCTTTGGTATGGTTCTCTTGTGATTGCATGTTATGGCAGCTTCCAAGTTAGCTAATTTTGCATGGTATATCTTGATGTTTTCTGATTTTGATTTTAGACTGTCAACTTTTTTGAGATAGTTTGTAACTACCTGTGTTGCAAGATATGTTCTGAATACCTTTGCAGTAAGTCCCTTTACTATGCCTGAGAGAAACTCGTTGACATGTCTTGATGTAATTCCGTCAAATATGAGATCATCCTTTTTCTTTTTTTCTGTTAGTTTTTTGAGATTTTCATAAAATATCTTGTCCTGTTCTGTCACTGGAAGTGGCTTTTGCCATCTCACACTATCTTTTCCAAGGAAATCAAACTCTATGACACCAGGTTTTAGGTTTATGTGTTCTACTCTTAGTGTGGTAGCACCTACAGTGTCTGCCTCATCCGGATCTTTTTCATCCCCTACTCTCATTGCAGTCTTGTAAATCAAATAACAAACAGTTGCAACTCTTCGTACCTTCTCATCCTTGTCTGACATTTTCTTTATCACAGCGCCTAACACTTTGTCTATTTCTGCAGCCAGTTTTGTTGCCTTGTCATATTTCATCTTGTCACGCTCTTGCTTGAGATCTGATGTATCGGAAAGCCATACGTATTTTCTCTTGTCAGTGAGTACGTCCACCCAGCTTGCGAGCCACATAAAGTCCTGCTCGTGGATTATCTTGCCCCATTTGCCTGGGGGAATTTTGGCATCTTTTCCAAGATTTAGTGTAACGTCTTTTTCTGTAATTCGTGGTTTCCACTTGCCTCTCAATGGGTGGTCACCTCTTCCAATGAAAAGGCCCGGTGGTTCTGCCATCCAGTTGGCCACATCAACTTCTTTTCCATCAATTATTGCCTTGCCGTACATTGCCTTCATTTTTTCTTTAATCTCTTTTCTTGTAGCTGCAATTTTTTTCTTCTCTTCCTTGGTCATGGTCAACTTGGAATCTTTTTCCATGTCCACAATCCTGAATGCCTCAGAAAAGTCAATATCCGCAAGTGAAATGTTTTTGAAATTTGTAGGAAGTGTTTTTACAAAATAGGAAAGAAAATTCTTTTGAAAGACTTGGTCCTTGACATAAGGGGTATCTTTCTTTTTTGCCCACTGGTAGGCCATCTCTTCTGCATCTATGTTTAATGAAATTTTTTCTCCTTTGATCTTGATTGCTATGCCTTTTGATTCATAGGGCGGAAGAAACGCAATGCCATTGTGTTGAAGGGTTTTCCATTTCATTTTTTAATATCACTAAATTTTTGATTGAATCTGTTGACTTTGACAAAAATTGCTCTCATGTCGTATATCAATCTAACCAAAAGAATCATGTGATATTCATAGAATTTTATGCGATAATATTCTAGTATTGGTAAAATTACATTAAAAAAGGTGTATTTTAGCTGAAAAGCTCTTTTTTTATGTAATTTTCAAACTCCATGTCCGTCTTGTCTTTTTTTGCCTCTAGAAACATTATTGCATCATTGCCAACGGGATGGCGTGGCAGTGGATTCTCAGATGAAACTGCTTTGACAATTGTCTTGGCAACCTCTTGTGGAGGGGTTCCCATCTCTGACATCATCAATAATCCCTTCATTACTTTTTCAGTCATGTCTTTATATGGAGACTCTGCTTTTGTTGCCTTTTTCAGGGTAGAAAACAGGTTTGTCTTGATGACTCCGGGTTCTATGATTATTGTCCTTATTCCAAACGGAAACAGTTCATATCGCATTGATTCACTTAGACCCTCCAATGCAAACTTGGAGCTAATGTATCCCGGAGTAACTGGAAAGCCTATTCTTCCTGCGACCGAACTTATGTTTACTATTGTTCCTGACTTTTGACTGCGCATTGTAGGCAGTACTGCCTGGATTGTTCTTACCACTCCGAAAAAGTTTGTTTCAAACTGATCCTTTAGGTCTGAAATAGTTAGATCTTCCAGACATCCCACCAGAAAATAACCTGCATTGTTTACTAGAACATCAATTCTCTTTTTTTCGCTTATTATGCATTCAACTGCTTTTTTAATAGTATTTTCATTATTGACATCAAGTTCTATTACATTGATCTTAAGATTCTCTTTTTTTGCAATGTCTAGAATCCTGTCTCCTTTTTTGACATCCCGCATTGTTGCATATGTGCGGTATCCTTCGCGTGCCAATGCAAGTGCAGTCTCAAAACCTATTCCGCTTGAACTGCCAGTTACTATTGCAACTTTTTCCATGATAATTCATTGCTGATGATATTAATAATTTGTATCATTTCGATCTTTCAAGTTTTATTCCGTCATACCAGAGGCTTGTCGCCCTCTATAGGCTCTGTCACCTCCGTTCTTTGACCATCTATTATTCTCTGTAGAATCTCTCTTGCTGATAACTTGTGAAGGTATTCGTTATTGTTGCCGCACCTGTATGAAAAAGTACAGCGTGGACAACCTGCCTCGCTCTTGCAAGGACATTCTGCTACTATGTCCAGACTTCGCTCAAAGGCCTTTTCAAGCCTGTCATATAGTGCCTTGCTTGCACCATTTCCGCCTATTGCAGAATCGTATACAAAGATCAAGCCAGATGTGCCAAGGGATATACCGCCCAAGTCTTGTGAGACGCCGCCTGTTATCATGTTGCTTCCTTCTATTATAACATGCTCTGTGGCATGGTATCCGCTTGCCTCTACATATTCTTCATTTTCTGCCTTGTTGATCTCATCTAATGGTCTTGGGGCCTTGAATACAATTCCCTTTGTCACAAAATCATAATCAAGCGGTTTTTCTAAAATTATTTTTTGTCCCTGCCCTAACTCTTGACCCAACTCCAAGTTGACATAACCGTACACACGCTTCTGAATGTGTAGCTTGCAGAATGCAACCTCGATACCATTTACGAGTCTTTTCTCAAAAATCGTCTCTATTGTTGGCCACTCTTCTGTAAGTGCCTTGGTGTAGTATGGATAATTCTTTGGAAGATGCTCTAACTTTGCGGTCATCTTCTCTGGATATCCAGTCTCTTTGACTTTGTATCTAATTCCTGCCAAAAAGTAAACTGCTTGCGGGTGAAGCTCTTCTAATGCAATGGGCAATACGCGCTCTCCAACTTTTTTGCCATTTAGGAAAATGTCAATTGATCTTCCTATTCCTCTTATGCTATAATCTTCCAAAATTGATTGTATTTGATCATAATTTGGGACATACCTATTTTCAATCAAGACAAGACTGCCTGCACCAACATGTCTATCAATGACATCTTTGTGTTCTGGTAGTTCATGTTTTGCAATCGGCTTGTCACAAGCCATCGCAATAACCTGGAATTCCTCAACAAAGGGATTTTTTGGATCAATGTACATCTGCTCAACATCCTCAAAATAATCTGCCGGGTGATTCTTGTAATACTGGGATATCGGATCATTGCCTAGTATCAAAAATGCATATCCGCCCTGGCCTTTTCTTGCGGCCCTGCCAATCCTCTGCGTGAGTCTGTTTACTGGAATTGTAGATGATATGACTCCATCCACATTGCCTACGTCGATTCCAAGCTCAAGTGTGGGAGTTGCAGAGATTGCAAGCAGCTTGTCAGTCTTGAACAAGTTTTCAACCGACCTTCTATAGTTTGCCATTAGGCCTGCACGATGAACCTTGATGTCTATTTTTTGCCTTCTTGCCTGCAGTGCCAAAAGTTCAGAATTAAGGTGTGAGTTGGTAAACACTAACGTTTTGTGTTGTTTTGATGTCAATTTCTTTAGTATGTCAATCATTAGTGCACGCTGGGTCATCAGGGATGGAAAGAGCATTGAAAATTCTATCTTGCCTTTCTTACCAGAGCCTGAAACTTGGATCATCTTTACACCAAATAAAATCTGGCAAAACTGTAATGCGTTTTCTAGTGTTGCAGATGCTGCAACCATTTGCAGCTTTGGTGCAATTCGTTTCAATCTTTTTATGATATAGTGAACATTAGAGCCAAATATTCCAGAGTATACATGCGCTTCATCAACCGCAAGAAATTTGGTTGTATTAAACAAGGCGGCAAACCTAGTTCGATGCCACAAGTGATAGTGTAATACATCAAAGTTAGTTATTATGATTTGAGGAGGGTTTACAAGAATTTCTCCACGTTCCATTTGTTTTGTATCTCCGTCAAATACTGCACATCTTATGCCCATCTTGTCCGCAATTTCTTTTATCTTTGGATACTGGTCGCGGGAAAGAGACTTGGTTGGGTAAACAAAAATTGCCTGTATTGCGGAAACTGGATTTTTTGAATTGCCTATTCTTTCAATGATTGGTATCACAAATGATTCTGTTTTTCCAGATGCGGTGGGTGCGGTGATTACTATGTTGTCACCAGAGACAATATGATGTATGGCCTCTTCTTGAAATTTGTAAAATTTCTTTATTCCTTTTGATTCCACGACATCGATTATGCGCTGATCAAGACCTGAATCTGATACAGCCGAGCCCATTTCAGGCTCGGGTTCCTCTATTATCTTAAAGTATGATACATAATGTTTCTTTGAGAAAAGAACAGACCTTGTAATATCTGCAATTTTGGCACTTCCTATCATCTTGTTTATTTCATCTTCTGTCTGCAGGATGCCTTCTTTTTCTAGAGTTGATTCTGACTGGCTCTTGGTTGGTATCTCGTCATTATCGAACTTTATCAAAAACTCTAGGAATACCTCATCCAAATTCTTCTTGGAATCTATAATGTCCTCAATTTTACACTTGGGACAGCTAAAGTGTATTTTCTGATTAAATGTACGCTGAACGTCTATCTTTGACTTGCACTTGGGACAATAATGCACTAGAACAGGGAATGCTTTTGGATGATTTAATTTTTGGTTCTGATACTGTATTGATAACTAGTAAAACCTTTGAGCTTAATCTGTCCAAAACCGTGATGACATATAATATCGTACTATTTCTAGACTGGCGTGGGCCTTGGAAGTTATTGGGGCGAAGTCCTAGATGTGTTGGAAAAAATAATTCCTGTATATGACAAGGTTAATTCTTTGATTTCACTTGGAAGGGACTCTGAGTTTCGTCAAAGGGGTATAACAAATAGGGTTCATCCGGGAGATAGTGTACTTGATGCAGGTTCCGGTTTTGGTAACATGTCAAAGACAGCATCTGAGATATGTAATGGGGATCTCAACATCACATTGTATGATCCACTGAGAACAATGCTCAAAAATACCAGCAGATTATTTTCTGTAACACCTGTATTGACATGCGGAGTCTTTGAACACATTCCATTTCGTGACGAAAAATTTGATGCAGTACTTACTGGATATTCTTTAAGAGATGCGATAAATCTCCGAATTGCAATATCTGAGATATATCGAGTTCTAAAAAAAGGCGGAAGATTTGTCATAGTTGATCTAGGCAAGCCTGATAATGCGGTACTTAGAGCAGGGGTGTCATTTTACCTGAGGATGATACTTCCTGTACTTGCAATCATTGGTGGAGGAAGACTTGGGCTAAAATTTGCCACTTTGTATGGCACGTACAAATTATGGCCACAAAACAAGAAACTAGAGTCGCTCCTTCTTGAAAGATTTTCAAGAGTGGAGTTTGAAAAAGGCATGCTTGGGGGCGCAATCATGGTTGCAGCATACAAGTAAAGATGAATAAAGTAACTCTTGTCTATGTCATTGCGCTAATTGTCGGATTTTCATATGGGATGCACAATCCAATCGTTCCGCTATTCTCAAAGGATCTGGGTGCATCATATTTTGACCTTGGAGTAATTGGGTTTGCGAATTTTATTCCTTACATGTTCATCCCGCTTTTTGTTGGGCTACTGCTTGACAGATTCAACAAGGGTCTTCTTCTTTCTCTTGGGCTAGTTCTTGATTCTGTATCAATTTGCTTGTTGTCTGTTGCAGACTCGATCCCACAGATTATAATATTTAGAACTATGGTCGGAGTTGCACATTCGTTTTTCTGGCCTCCGTGCGAATCTATCATATCGCAATCTACCAGTCCTCAGAATCGCGTAAAAGCAATTTCTAGATTTATGGCTTTTTTTGTTGCAGGCCTTATGATTGGACCTCTCATCGGTTCATTTTTGCTTGAACACTTTGATGTATCTTATAGAGTACTCTTCCAAGTTGCCGCATTTGTAATTGCAACCTCATTGATTTCCTCGTTGATGTTGTCAAAAGATGGAAAAACAACTCGCAATGCAATGATGTCCATTGCATCTGCAAAACACTTGATAAAATTTCCAACAGTTATTGTAATTCTTTTGTTTTCTAGTGTAAGCTTTGGGGTATTTTTGGCAATACTTCCAGCATTTATGAGTGAACGATCAATCTCTGAATCAAACATTGAGCTGCTCTTTTTTGTATTTGGAATCTCTCGTCTTGTATCACTGTTAGCATCAAACTTTCTCATGAAGAAATTTCTTATCAGTATCATGTTTGTTATCATATCCATATCTGCTGGAATGTTGATACTGTTCTACTCGCATTCTATGGTGGAATTTAGCATTGCAGTACTGGTGCTTGGGTTTGGGTTTAGTGTGTATTTCCCATTAACATTTGAAATTATCATAAGAAAGACAAAAGAAAATGCGGGGGCGTTGATTGGTGCATATGAGGCAACATTTGGAATTGGCTGGGCATTTGGGCCCTTGATTATTGGAGTAATTGCCAATTCTTTTGGAAGCTCTGTTCCTTATCTTATTTTATTTGTAACGGGGTTGTTTGTATTGGGATTTGTGTTTCTCAAGAGAAAGCAAGTCATGCTGGTCTAAATCTTCAACCTTAGCTATGTTTTTTGTACCTTGAAATAACTGATTTATGCATAAAACATACTTGAAGAATCCCTTTGGTCTATTTGAGGGACTGTTAAATCACCACAAACCAGAGTTGTCTACTATTCACGAATTCGTGGAATTCTCAAAAATTAAACAGCATTTTTGTAGTTGGTTAAAGCATTATACAATCAGTATTCCATTGCAGAATCAAGGCTTTGTTGTAGCTTTTGGTTAGCTTGACCTGTCCAGAAAAAAGATCCATTCTTGTCAAACATTATCTTATTTTCTTTTTCTAGCATTTCTAAAATAAAGTTAAACATGGGGTACTGCATGCCTTTTGGCAATTTTTTATATAGTTGATCTTTTGTAGAAAATTCCTTGTACTCGTAAATTAACTTCTCAATTATTGTGATGCTTCTAATAGTAGGATTGAATTTTTGAGTATTTTCTAGAATATAGTTCATAATCTGTATTGGATCAGGATGACTCTGTAGGCTCTTGTTGACTCTCACTTCATTTTTAAAAACTGATTTGGGCATCTTGCTTCATAATTACCATGTGTCTACCTACATATAAATACATATGTAAACGTATGTATTTATACGTATGAAAATATACTAGTAATTGAATCGTTTCTCATATCTGCCATGATCAGTTAATTCCATCAAAAAAGCGGTTTTCTCTCCCTTGTAGATTGTTATCGAGTAGATGAGTCTCATTCCATTAGGAAGATAAACATGAAATGCATTATCAACACCATGTCTGATTATGTAATATTTTGGAATTTGTTTAAACTTAATTCTCTCGCCTGGAATCACATCTTTTTTTAGATTATGAATTATATTTTTAACATCTTTGAATAATGCGCTATTTCTATTCAGACTTAAAAAAACAGGATTGAAATCTTTTTTATCACCAAATACTTTCATAGAAAAGTTTATGCCTGCTTATATAAAAAAGGCAATTCTTATCTAAAAAATTTCATTCAACTATGCGAATTGTATCTTTTTAGAATATTTTTCAGATCTGGGAACTAATGCAATTGACCCTCTAAACAAGTGGCCCAATTTTAAGAAATATGCCAGAATGGGTTGAGGACGCCATAAATTCCTCACTAATTGGGAAAGAAGTTGAATGCTAGGAATGAAAGATAGATCTGACAAAATAATATTCCAAGTCTATGCACAGAGGTCTAAACCAAAGGAGTCATAACATGGGTGAAATATTGGTAGCATTTGTGACTGCATTAGTCACATCTGGAGTTTTGATGTTTCTATGTTAAGAGACACAAAATAGAAAGATCTAGTTTATCTTCTGATTGATCACGTATAAAACATACTCTGAAAGCTTTAATTTTAGAAACAAGACAATAACCACATGCTCAACTTTGCGCTCAATATCATAGGCAATGACTGGATAATGATTGCTCTGGCAGCTTTGGTATTGCTGCTTGGAACCAAGAGATTACCAGATGCAACAAAAAAACTTGCGCGAGTCATGGCTCAATATGATAAAACAAAAAACATGGTTCACGATGAAATACAGAAAGCCAAAGGCGAGTTTAACCTCAATATCTCAGGACCTGTCATGTCTGAGAGACAAAAACTTGAAACACTTGCCAAGTCATTGGGCGTAAATACTGAAGGCAAGACTGATGATGATCTACGCAATTTGGTCAACTCTAAGATCGGCGGATCTGCAAAACTGGATCAAGATACTACAAAACAATAAGCATGTGCTGCCCTGCTTTGTCGCATAACTAACAACAAGATCTAGATTATTCTACCAGAGAAGCTTTGGATCAGTTCTCCCACCATCTGTCTCATGGATAATTGGAAAGATTATAACGAGAAGCTGGGAAACCAATAATCTCGCTAAATGGTGTTACTGATCCAAATGGATTGAAGCGTCTAACAATGTCTGTGAAAAAAATACTATATCCAAGAAAGGAACTAGAACGTTGGATTACTGGAATAAGAAGTGATGAGATGTCTTCAAGATCTACGTGTACTAGTTGCGGAAACAACAATCGTTTTGGTTCTTCATTTTGTTCAAAGTGTGGATGTATTCTAAAATAAACTGTCTATTGTATTGCTTTTGCCCAACCACGTTTAATGAGTATGGTGGTAGTATCAGGTTTTACACATGCAGGAGAATTATTTTCGGCTTTGATTATTAATGTGAAATAATTAGGCTGACATTGAATATCATGTATTTTAATACCTGATCTGTATTGTTCCAAGGGAGAAGACATTCCTATAATCCAAGGCTTTCCAATCTGTCCTATTGTTGAGGTTGTATTGGTAACTAGTATTCTTAGATCTGTTCCAATAGTAAAACTTCCATTCACTAGTGTACTTGCAAATACTCTAGTCCTGTATGTATTTGGAGTTGCATCTTTTGTAGATGATATGTAAAGTATCACTTTATTTGGAGTAGTGACATTAGTAGATGATAATTGGAAGTCTAATCCATTTGTTTTTGTAAATCCAATATGATGTAGTGTACTAAGTGTAACTGGAATATTTGTGGGTTCTGAGGTTACATTTAACACGAGTGTCATATTCTGTCCTTGTCTTATTTCAAATTGGTTGAATGGAGAACGATCAAAATCACTACCATTGAAATGTAATGTGATATTAGGCGTTTGTGGGAGCTCATAAGATGTCATTGTATTGTAAACGCTATCTGAGATACTTAACATTGGTACAATTGCAGCAACTATAATTCCAATAATTATTATTCTAGAATATTGAATTTTCACTAAATCATATCCGCTTGTGATAAAATAAAGGAGTTGCTTCTGATTTATGCTTGATTAGACAATAGTAAGTTGTTCATTTCTATACATCATGATCAATTTCACATATAAAAATAAAAAATAAGGGATGCGCTCATAAAGTCTCTGCTACTTTTATGAGTTCGTCAGAAGACAACATGGCAGTTATCGATATCATCAGGCCGTGTTTGAATACTACTATCTCTGCGGGCTGAGATATTGTTTCACCATCTTGCTGTACCTGTAGCATATCGTGCATTACACCATCAAGTCCATTGACAGTTATCGCGCTTCCTGAATTTTGGTGGGTCCAAAGATTATGTCTCAACAAATTTAAATACAATATCCAGTGAGACATATCGATAAAGATTGACTAAAATCGATCCTTGGCAAAATGCTCTCAAGCAACTTGCAGATGCCGCAAAAATTTTGAAACTTGATGCTGGCATTCATGAAATGCTTGCAAATCCAAAAAAAATTCTGATAGTTTCTCTGCCTGTTAAGATGGATGATGGTAGAATCAAAATATTCACAGGATATAGATCACAACATAATGACTTTAGAGGTCCACACAAGGGAGGTATACGATATCATCCTGATGTTACAATCGAGGAGGTAAAGGCACTATCAATGTGGATGACTTGGAAGTGTGCTATTGTCGATGTTCCATTTGGAGGAGGAAAAGGAGGAATCATCTGTGATCCAAAAAGGCTTTCGGCTGGAGAAAAAGAGAGAATGACAAGAAGATATGCATATGCTATATCTGAAATTATTGGACCTGGCAAAGATGTACCAGCTCCTGATGTGTATACAACTGGAAAAGAAATGGCTCAGATAATGGATGTTTATAGTGTAATGCATGGACAGGCAGAACCAGCTGTTATCACAGGAAAACCAATTTCAGCTGGAGGCTCTCTTGCAAGAAATGTAGCTACTGGTCTTGGTGTTGCTTATTGTATACGAGAAGGCGCAAAGAAGATTGGACTCAACCTCAAGGGGGCAAAAGTTGTCATTCAGGGTTATGGTAATGCTGGAACATTTGTAGCAGAATATGTTGAAAAGATGGGCGCAAAAATTATTGGAGTAAGTGATTCCAAAGGTTCCATAATTAATCCTAAAGGACTTGACTCCAAGAAGGTGCTTGAATACAAGAATGCACATGGGAGCGTTGTTGGCTATCCTGGAAGTAAAAAGGTATCAACAGAGGAACTACTTACTACCCCCTGTGATGTTCTTGTACCTGCAGCACTTGAGAATCAGATCACTCCTCAAGTTGCAAGAAACGTTAAATGTAAAATACTTGCAGAGGCCGCAAATGGTCCTACAACTCCTGACGCTGATGATATTTTATTCAAAAAGAAAATCATGGTTATTCCAGATATTTTGGCAAACTCTGGTGGTGTGTGTATATCATATCTGGAATGGGTACAAAACTTACAAAGGTACTATTGGACATTTGATGAAGTTGCAAGTAAAATGGAACACCACATTGTACGTGGTTTCAATGATACATATGCTCTTTCAAAGAAACACGGTGTAGACATGAGAAAAGCAAGCATGGTGCTTGCAGTTGGCAGAGTGCTCGAAGCATTTGAAGCACGAGGCCTCTGGCCATAGAAATACCTAATACTTGATATATTGTGATAATGTTCTATGAGCAAGGCTTTTGTGGCAATACATTGTGAAACTGGAAAAGAAAATCCAGTGATAAGAAAACTTATGGAAATCAAAGGCATAACAGAAGTTACAGGAACCTTGGGACTGTATGATATAATAATAAAGGTGGAGGCATCTGACTCCATGACTCTTGAGAAAATAATAACAAAGGAAGTAAGAAAAATTCCACATGTCTTGACTACTATGACTTTGATGGTCATCTAAAATTCGATAATACTTTTCTAAATTGTATGTTGATCTAGTTTACACTAGTTGCTAGAAAATAAAAATTGAAAAATTTCGAATCTAGGATGTGCTAAATGAACTTCCACAAGAGCAAGACTTGGTTACATTTGGATTGTTGATCTTAAATCCAGCACCCATTAGGCTCTCAATATAGTCGATATTTGCACCCTTGAGGTAGTCGACGCTATAACTGTCAATTACCATCTTGACACCATTTTCTTCGATCACAAGGTCGTCTTCTTCAGATGCCTTTTCAAATCCCATTCCATAGGATAATCCTGAACATCCTCCGCCTTGTACGTAGACTCGTAGAAATTGTGGCTTTTCGGCTTCTTCTGCCATGAAAGCAATTACTTTTTCTGCGGCTTTTGGTGTAATTGTGACCAGTTTTGTGGTCTGTGTGTTACTCATGAACCTATTCGTCCTTTAAATTATAATAATCTTTTCATACCTGACATAATAGGAATCACAGATTAGGTCCAGCTTATTTTTTTGACTTGTTTACAAAAGCCGTCATTCTTTCTACTCTGTCCGGATGGGTAAAGCACAAGCCCCATGTGTATAATTCAAGAGCAAGACCTGTGTCAATGTCTGAATTTCTTCCCTTGTTTATTGCAATTTTTGACATTCTTACTGCCATTGCAGAATTCTGAGCAATCATCTTTGCAATGTTGTTAGTCTCTTCCATTAATTTTGAAAGTTCTACTACTTTGTTTACTAGACCCATCTCTTTTGCCTCATCTGACTTTACAATTCTTCCAGTAAAGATCAAATCTTTTGCCTGGGAAATTCCAACTGTTCTTTGTAATCTTTGGGTTCCTCCCCAGCCTGGGCATACACCTATTGTTACTTCTGGTTGTCCCATCTTTGCAGTATCTGCAGCTACTCTGATATCACATGCAAGTGCAAGCTCGCATCCGCCTCCGAGTGCAAATCCATTGATTGCTGCAATTGTTGGCTTGCTGCAGTTTTCTACTGTATGTGTGAGCAGATGACCAAGTTTTGCATAAGTTTCTGATTCTATTGGCGTGATTGTCGACATGTATGCAATGTCTGCCCCTGCAGAAAATGCCTTGTCTCCTTCTCCTGTGACGATTACAACCTTTACAGAGTCATCCTTTTCAATTTCTTTGAATTCCTTGATGATGTCATTTGCTACATCCATGTTCATGGCATTAAGCTTGTCCGGTCTGTTTATCTTGATTGTACAAATTCCTTCTGATTTTGAGACGTTAACTAGAGACATGCACAAACTCCAAACTATGTGGAAATTAAACCTTGTTGGGTTTGATCTTTCCCCACTGGTGCAGGGCAGATGCTGCTGCAACCCAGTTTCGGATATCGTCATACACTGGGACATTGTGCTTTTCAATTAATCCTGAGACTTTGGCTGTGTATGGACCGCCGTTTCCACCTACAAGTAATGGCTTTTTACCTTGTTTTGAGAATTCTCCCAAATAATCAATTATTGTTTCTTCAAGTGGATCGTCCTGGAATACAAACCAAGGCATTACAATGTCGATATTTGGATCGTCCATGAATTTTTGTATGGAATATCTATAGTCATCAGCATTTGCTCCTCCTGTGACATCTGCAGGATTACCATTTCCAATTACATATGTTGGAGGATAATGATCTTTCATTTCCTTGAGTGTTGCTTCTGTTACTTTGCCAAGCTCTAGTCCATATTTTTCAAATTGGTCTATTGCACCAATCATAGGACCTGCACCGTTGCTGACAAGCGCAACTCTTGGACCATTAGCTGCTGGTTGCCATGCTAGTGCTTTTGCAACTGAAGCAAGTTCTTGATAACTTTCTACTGAAACTATTCCTGCCTGCTTGAATGCACCTTGGATTATTGCGTTAGAGCCTCCAAGTGAACCTGTATGTGATGCTGCTTGCTTTGCCCCCAGTGTAGTTCTTCCACTCTTCCAAATTACGATTGGCTTGTGCATTTCTTTCATCACGCGTTTTGCGGTCTCGACGAATTTTCTACCATCGCCAAAACCTTCAACATATAATGCAATTACTTTGGTCTGAGGATCATTTGCCAAGTACCAGATCATGTCTGCCTCGTCTACATCTGATCTGTTACCATAGCTTACCATCTTTGATAGTCCGAACGAGTCTGCAGTTTCAAGGAAGCTGATTCCCATTGTACCGCTCTGTGATAGCAATGCGACTGGTCCGAGTTTTGCACGAACCATTCTCTCTTGACCTTGGAATGCACAGTCTAGTCTATTTGCTGCATTAAACATACCGATGCAATTTGGACCAATTATTCTAATCTTGTGCTGTTCTGAAAGGCTCTTGATTTGAGATTCAAAGTCTGCTCTCTCTCCTCCGAGTTCTTTTCCGCCTCCTGATACGATTACCATGTTGTGGATTCCTTTCTTGGCGCATGCTTCAAGGACAGGAGGTGTAATGGACAAGTCAACACATACTACAACCAAGTCGACTTTGTCTGGTATTGCCTCAAGCGATGGATAACATTTTAGTCCCAAAATTTCTTCTGCCTTTGGATTTATGGGATATACTTTGCCAGTATAGTCATGTTTTGCAATGCTGTCAAGAACCGAGTTTCCTACTTTTCCAGGAGTTGCAGATGCACCAACTAGTGCAACTGATTGTGGAGTAAAGAATGTCTCCATGAACTCGATGTTTGGTTTTGCTGTTGAGATTGCATCGTTTTTGATCTCTTTTCTTAAGATTATTTTTGCATCAACTACATAGTATGACTTTGGATAAACTACTATTGGATTGAAATCTACGCTGTCAAAATATTTTGCATTGTCTACACCAACCTTGCTGATTTGTACAATTGCTTTTGAGAGCATATTCAAATCAATTGATTTGCTACCCCTGTACCCTTGAAGGATCTTTGAGCCCTTCAATTCTACGAGCATTGATTTTGCATCCTCTGTTGTAATTGGTAGCATTCTGAATGCAACATCCTTGAATATTTCAGTTAGTACGCCGCCTAGTCCTACCATGATTACCGGACCAAATTGTGGATCATTCTGGAGCCCTATGATGAGTTCGACTCCTTGCGGGACCATCTTCTCAAGCAAAATTCCTTTTACATGGACTCCTTTTTTCTTTGAGAGTCTTGGATACATTTCAAGAAATGCCTTCTTTACTTCTTTCTCGTTTTGTAGTCCGACCTTTACTCCTCCTACATCACTCTTGTGAAGTATTTGTGGTGAGACTACTTTCATAACTAGTGGAAAACCTAATCTCTTTGCTGCTTTTACAGCATCTTTTGTATTGGTTACAAGTGCATAGCCTGGAACTTTAATTCCATATTTTTTCAATACTGCTTTGGATAGATCTTCGGTGATTACCTTATGATCTGTTGCAAATGTTTCTTCAAAAATCTTTGTTACTGGATTCAAAAGGATCTCTCCTCTTTATTTGCAGATCGCAATGATGAGATCTGTGTTTTTTTGTGTATCATGACGAAATTCGAAGGTCTAAGTGTTTTATATTAAACTTTTGTCAAACTTGGGCTTGCAATATCAGTTAATTGTCAAATCACAACTTGCATGCTATTCTAACATTTTTTGAAGTATAATACAACGATATTCCCAATATAATTATTGCAGCAGTTTTGAGTTCAAGACCTTGAAAGGGAAACAATGCTAATGCACCACCAAGCCCAAAAACACCTAACAGAGGCGCAGTACAAAGAGGACATCCAGATGCTATTGCACCGACGAACGCACTACATGCACTTGATCCAGCGCCTTTTTTGAAACCTAAACTTCCTGTCATTTGTTTTCTGCACAAAACCAGCGATGTATTCAGCCCTGTCAAAATTGCTATCACAAAACCCAATGTTATAGTAATATAGGTAAACGACAATCCGTACATCTCAATATATTTTGGAAGTGGTGTTGGTGTAAAGTAGAATGTCAAAAGCCAAAATAGAGCAGATAATGTGATGAAAATAATGGCAGCAATGAAGGCATAGCGAGGTTTTTGTATTACATTGTAAATTGTACTCATATCATAATCACTTTAGAACTGCATGTTTTGTTATCTCAAGCGAACAACTGTTTGATGCATTACAATGGTGTTCGCACATTTGAGCAAATTTGACATCATCATAACCTAGTTTACATATCTCACATAGGAATAATCTCGTGTTGTTGTTATCAATTTCTTTTACCATGTAATTACTATGAAAATCAAAGTATTTAAAATACAAAGTTCGTAGTATAGTAGTTACTATGAAAAATCAGAGTAATGCAATTTGTCTCTGCCCACTTGATGGTGTAATAGATACCATAGGAAAAAAGTGGGGATTGCTGATAGTAAATGAGATAGGAAATCATGGGATATTGCGTTACAATGAATTAATGTCAGAATTAAAAGGAATAAGCCCATCAACGCTTGCATCAATGCTAAAGGATTTAGAAAAAGAGGAACTCATAGAAAAGGAAGTTTTCAGAGAGATTCCGCCCAGAGTAGAATATTCCTTATCCACAAGAGGAAGAGAATTAAGAGAAGCGATTATACCGCTTATCAAATGGGCTAGTAAAAAAGGAAATTATTCAATACATTGTAGTTGTAATTTGTTCAAATAGGTAGCCCACTAATTAGTTTAAGAGAGTTTAACACTGCATTAAACTTTTGTCAAAATGGATCTTGTTAAGTTAATGGATATGCGATACGTTCAATCCACTACCAGATCTTTTGTAGGTCTATTTTCGATCTTTATTACGTAGTTCCCATGCTACAAAAGCGACTAGACTTGCTAAAACTAATTTACCTTCTGTTGATTTTGGCAGCAAGTCCAATACTGATGATAAGATTTTTTCTTCTTTTGGAGCAAGAGTCAAATGGATTGGTTTTTCATTGCCAAGAGCAGTAAGCAATTTTCGATTGTCCTTCATGCTCTCCTTTGCCACTTGTAATGCTTCTTGATTCATATCTTTCTAATCCTCTTTGATACATATAAAATTATTTTAGCCATTACATCTTCGTTTAATTTAGACCTCTCTTCTTGAATCTCTAGTAGTTTTCTAAGATATTCTTCTCGTTTTCATCGTCAATTGCGAGCCTAAAACCATTCAATCGTAAAAGTGTGTCTGCACATACAAAGGCGGTTCTTTTATTTCCTCCACTAAATGGTTGTGCCCATGGTATTCCACCAAAAATGTAAGATGCCTTCATTATGAGGTTTTCTTGTTTGTCGACCACCTTCAAAATATTTTTCAATTCATCTTGATTGACATTTACGGCTTCAAACGCAGTTGGATTGCTCTAACCATTCTTGTATGATGCCTTTGTTAATTTCAATAATCAGTTCTTTAGTGAGTTTGGTCATGTTTTTGAATTAGGATTTTATAATTAAAGATTAAGTCGTTTTGACGCATTTATGATTTGCTTCCTATGGAGGGATATTACGATGGAAATCTACGCCACTTTTTTTATGGTTTAAAGATTGAATTCTGACTTGAAATTCTTATAAAATACTCGTAGATTCTCTCTGACCACGCCAATTTTTTCAGGTATCTGTTTCTCAATTATGCTTGGATGGATATAGTCTGTCTTGCCTAGTTCTTCCTTTGATTTTTCTAGCCAGAGTCTTATGGTTGATTCATCCACCTCAAGATGAAACTGTATTCCAACTGCACTGCCTATCTTTATTGCCTGATTTTGATAATGTACCGAATGTGCTAGTCTGATTGCATTCTTTGGCAGATCAAAAGTGTCACCATGCCAATGAAATGCAAGAAATGGACTCTTTATTCCATCAAAGAGTTTTGACTGGGAAATATTGTCAAACTCAATATCATTGTAGAATCCTATTTCTTTTCTGGGTCCACTGTATACTCTGGCACCAAATGCCTTGGCAATAAGCTGTGACCCAAGACAAATACCTAACACTGGAATATCTCTTTTTACCGAATCACGAATCAATACCATCTCTTGTTTTAGATATGGAAGATCATCATTTGCACTCTCTGGGGCGCCTAGAACTATTATGGCATCATATCTAGTTTCTGGAATTTTTTCATTTTTTGCAAGGATTGTCTTTGTACTAAATCCATCTGCTTTGAATAGATCTCCTAACGTCCCGATTCCTTCCACCTTTGTATTTTGGATTATAAGAAATTCTGACATGCGAGTCTGAAAATTGCTTAATAGTCTAGCTTGTAAATAAGCTTGTGAATTTTGAATCAGATGAAATCTACAAAATACAAGGTTTTGTAAAATCACTCAACTCTGTACATAACAGCATAATTGTTGTAGAAGGAAAGCGTGACGAGGAAGCACTGAAAAAATTGGGGGTTTCTGGAAAAATATGCCAGTTTCACAGCTTCAAAGGTCTCATAAAATTTGCCGACAGTATGCCCAAGTACAACATTCTCATACTGTTATTAGACTCTGACCAAAAGGGGCGTTATCTTACAAAGAGGATAATCTCTCAACTTCAACATAGGATGACAATTGATCTCTCGTATAGAAAATATCTTACCATTATCACAAAAGGCAAAATAAAAAATGTAGAAGATCTATCCACATACGAATTTGAGGGTTAGCGCGAAGGAATAAGGAATAAGCACTTATATCATACCGTTAGGAAAAATAATTGATCAAACATTAAGAGGATAATGATTTGCCATATACAGGAATTGTCAAGTATCACGTTAAGCTCAGCTTCGACGTCGATGGACTCGTTGAAAAAGCAGATATCATAGGTGCGATTTTCGGCCAGACAGAAGGTCTGCTTGGCCCCGAAATGAACCTGAATGAACTCCAGAAGGTGTCGAAGGTAGGACGAATAGAAGTCAATACTACGGCCTCGTCTACTCAAACAAAAGGAGATGCTCTGATTCCTATGAGTACTGATATCAACACAGCCGCACTTATTGCAGCTGCAATAGAAAGTATTGATAAAGTAGGTCCATTTCAAGCCAAATTCAAGTTAGATGCAATTGACGATGTACGCACTGCCAAGAAAAAAGAGATTGTAGATAGGGCAAAGGATATCGTACAAAAATGGTCTACAAAAACAATCAGTGAAGGTGAGGAGATGCTCAAGGATGTATCTGACATTGGCTCTGCCGGGAAACTTGCATCATTTGGAAGAGAAAAACTCGCATGTGGCTCCGGAGTATTTGACTCTCCATGGATAATTCTAGTTGAAGGTAGGGCAGATGTGATAAATTTATTACGAGCAGGTTTTGATAATGCGCTTGCAATAGAGGGTGCAAGAATCGATGAATCAATAAAATCATTATGTGATTCAAAATCCAAAGTAGTTGCATTCCTTGACGGCGATAGAGCAGGTGGATTCATACTAAAAGAATTAAAATCTCTTGTTACTGTAGACGTGGTACACAGAGCACCAGAGGGTGTAGAAGTTGAAGAGCTTACCCCTATGCAAATTGCAGACATTCTCAAAGATACTGCGGAAGACATGAAAAAGGAGACTGCAAAACCAGTGCTCAAGGATTCAAAGGATGAACCCATTGCTAATGTTGTAAAGAAGGTATATCCACAGCTCAATGAATCATTAGAAGCAATAGCTCTTGATGTTGGTACAAATCAACTCTTCAAGGTACCAGTAAGCGAGGTTGTAGGAAAACTTGCTCCTGGTTCTGGTATCAAGTTTCTGATACTTGATGGAATCATAACACAAAGACTAGTAGACTCTGCAAAACAAGCCGGAATTGAGTATTTGATTGGTCACAGAATGGCTAATCTCAAGTCCACTGATGGATTGATACTCAAAACATTTACAGAGCTTGGTGTTGCATAAAATTAATGCCAGAACTAAAGATTCAACATATTCTTACACTTGCAGAACTTTTTACCAAGGGCGCACGTTATAATTTTGTTCCAATAACTACATCTTCTCTTGGAAGGAGCATCAACAAGTCGCAGCAGGCTGCATCAAAACATCTCATGGAATTGGAGGCAAGTGGATGTGTGGAGAGACTTCGAAGCGGGCAAAAGGTCTCTGTAAGAATAACAACCAAAGGTCATTCTGAAATGATCAGGATATCTTCTGTGTTAAAATCAAGCCTCGAGTCAATTCCAGCACATTTGGAATTCAAGGGAACTATAATATCTGGAATGGGTGAGGGGGCATATTACATGTCGATGAAGGGATACACAAAGCAATTCAAGACAAAGCTTGGCTACGTTCCATTTCCTGGAACATTGAATGTAAAACTAAAGGACAAGGAATCAATTGAAGCCAAGCGCTCACTTGATGCATATACTGCGATATTGGTTGATGGTTTCTCAGATGGAAAGAGAACATATGGATGGGTAAAATGCTATACGGCAAAAATAAACGGCATCAACGCAGCGCTGATTCTACTTGAGCGTACTCATCACGATGATTCTATAATTGAGCTGATCTCAGAGGAAAACATCAAAAAGGCAGCAAAACTTTCTACCGGTTCAAAAGTTACAATACGGGTTCCAATAAGTGTAAAGCCTGTCTTGGGTTAAATTCCATAGATTGACTTGCCATAGTCGTTTTCTATCTTTGAACTCTTGATGTCTGGTATTGGAGACTGGAGTCTTGCAATTGATACATCGATTCCAATCTTTTTACATCCATCTATTATGAACTTCTCTTGATGTACCTGATCATAGCCTAATGCAATGATGTTTGGCTTGATGATCTCAACTGACTTGAATATGTTGCCTTCGTATCCTACTACTGCATAGTCTACCATTGAAAGTGATCTTACCAAGTCCTTACGAAGTTCCATGTTGTGTAACGGGATTCGGTTCTTCATTTTTTGTGCAGTCTTGTCAGTTGCAATAACTACAACTAATACATTGCCAAGGGCCTTTGCTGCCCTGAGGGTGTGGATGTGTCCTGGATGAATTATGTCAAAAACTCCTCCAGCCAGTACAACCCGTATGGAGTTTCTTCCAAATTCAGTAAGGGTTTTTTTATTATTTTCAATAAACCCATTTTTTACAAGATAATCTATTTTTTCTTGGATGTATTCTGGGCTGAGGGAAATCTTTTTTCGTATGATATCCGTGGCTGTATCGCCTGAAAGTGATGCCACAAAAAAGGCCGTAATTATCTCTTTATCAAATGCATCCAAATCTTATCACTAGAGCGAAACTATTACAATTTGGTTTATCTATAAACTCTGTGTCCAAGGATCAATTCCTCTTGAGAGGCGTAATGCATCCATCAGCCCTTCTGCGTATCCGATGCTGAGTACTGCAAGTTCTTCTTGTCCGTCCTTTTGGAATTTTTCTGCATCATCAATATACAACTGAGCATTTTCTATGACTGGACCAAGACTGGTATCATTTTTGAACATTTTTACAACCTCCTCTAACGCCTTTCTTGCCTTTGGGATGTACTTTGAAAGCATCTGGTCTGATATTTTTTGAATCTTTGATGAATTATCAAATGGTTCATCAAGGCATTGGGAAAATATCTTGATTGCATCACTTTCTGTAAAGTGCAACTTTCCGGGAATGATGATAGTATGTGGGGGCTTGCCAAAGTCTGCCTTGACAAGAGTTAATAATTTCCCTGAAATTATTTTCTGATTCTTTGCACCAATTCTTGATGCAACTATTGCAAATGTAGATTGGTCTATGACATTTCGCTTTTGACCTTTTTCTGTTTCCAATAAACTGTATAGCGCATCTTTTGGATTCATGAAGAAATTGGAACTATTATCAAATTCCAAGATTAACAAACTATGACTTCCCTTTATCATGTTCTCATAAATTGTATGATACACGGTGGTTAGTGATGGAGTTTCCCTCATGATTGTCACGGGTCTTCCAATTTTGTAATGGTGCAAACCGCATTCTCCGATCAAAGATGTGATTGCGGATGCATTATGAATTGTCTTTGTTTTAATCTTGTCTTTCTCGGCTCTTGTACGCAATTCCAGATGGGTTGTGGCTACATATGGATCACCATAAGCTAACAGTACTACATTTTTCTTTTTGGCAAGTGCCAGGATTGCCTTGCCGTCTTCTACCATCCATCTTGGTGCAATAGTTAGCTTTCCTTTAACCAGTTTTTTTATTTTTAACACTTCTGATTTTCCAATGGGACTAGTAAAATTCTCAAAAAATGTCATATCTGCCTTTTTCAAAACCTGGATGGCATTCACACTTGTACCATCAAGCCCTGAAATGCCAAGACCTACAAACCATAGCATTATAAAAAAACTCCCGCCGCTCTATATTTTGAGCTTCGTTTTAGGACTTGGTGGACGGGTTTTTGAATTCATGTAATCTTCTCAAGTGAGACAGCATCCTCTTGAAAACTTCAATGCTTCTTAGAAACTCGTCCGTTGATACTCGTTCGTCAATTGTGTGCGATGCATGTGGATCTCCTGGTCCATATGTGACAACTGGTATGTTTAGCGAGTTTCCTATTATGTTCATGTCACCTGTGCCTGTCTTTCGAATTAGCTGTGGCCTTGCCTTTTCTACGTCCATTATTCCCAATGTCAGAGCTCTGACAAGCGGAGAACTGTGTGGCGCCTCAAAAGGTTCAGTCTCATCTATTACAGAATAAAATGCATTAACTCCTTGTTTTTTTGCAATCTCTTCAACTGTTGTTGCAATTCTTTCTCCAACCATTTTGCAATTCATGTTTACTGGGATTCTGATATCCATTATTGCATCACATTCTAGGGGCGTTACATTGTGACTGCTGCCACCTTTGATTTCAGTAAGAGATGATGTAAGCATCATGCTCTTTGCTATACCATCTTGGTTTTGCTCCAGTGATTTTTTTAGCGCACTGGTAAATACATATGACTCCTCAATTGCATTTTTTGCAAGCCATGGTGCGCTTGCATGTGCACTATCGCCTACATTTACTCTCAAGTTTATTGCAATTCTGCCCTTGTATGCAATTGTAATATTTTTAATTCCACTTGGTTCTCCAAATATTGCGTAATCTATCTCTGGCTTTTGTTTTACCAAGCTCTTGATTCCTGTGGCATTCCCTTCTTCATCGACTACTGCTGCAAATGTTATTGTTCCATTGTTGTTGCTCTGGACTGATGCTGCTGCAAGTAGCATGGAAATTAAAGGCGCCTTGGCGTCAGATGCACCTCGTCCATAAATGAATCCGTTCTCATTTCTTACCTTTATCTTTCCTGGAACTGTATCCATGTGTCCACATAACATTATTCTTGGATATCCAGAACCCTTTGTAGCGATAAGATTTCCAACATCATCTATGTGGATGTCTTCAAATCCAAAATCATCGCACTTGTCTGCTAGAAATTCTGCGAGCGGTTTTTCTGAAAGAGATGGTGTGTAAATCCTCAGGGCCTTCTCTAGCACTTTTACTGAATATCTTGGTGTACTAGTTACTGATGAGTCCAATTCTTATTTTCCTAGATTTACTGCGTAATCAATCATCATTGCTGGTATATTTACGCCAGTAACTCTGACAGTATTTTTGTATTCCGTTGTATTGTTTACTTCATGTACCACAAGACCATTTTCCTTGCTTTCCATTAGATCTACTCCGACTATTTGCCCCTGAACTGTCTCTTTTGCCTTGATGCAAATGTCTTCTAATTCTTTTGTTACTTTAAGTTCCTCAGCCCTGCCACCAAGTGCCATGTTTGTCTTCCACTGGTCTTCTCCCGAATAGCGATAAATTGCAGCAACGACTCTGTCCCCTATTACAATTGCTCTAATGTCGCGCGGAGGTCTGTTAACAAATTCTTCAAGGTAGTATACCTGATAAATTGGATACATGCTCTCTCTGCTTTCTATTATTGCCTCTGCCGATTCCTTGTCTTTTATCATGGCAATCATTCTTCCCCAACTGCCTACAGTTGGTTTAATCACCATTGGATACCCTCTTTTGTCAAGAAGATCAAGTGCAGATTCTTCTGAAAATGTAACTGCACTAAATGGAGTTGGTATGCCTTTTTTCAGCAAAAGCATGTGAGTAAATAATTTGTTTCCTGCAAAGATGCTAGTATTCAAGGAATTGATTACCTTGACTCCTTTTCCTTCAAGTGCTGCAGTGGAATGAAGACTACGGTAATAACTCACACATCTCTGTATTACGATACCGTGATCTTCCTTACTTTTATCTAAATTAATGGATAAATTCTTACAGTCTACCATCTTTGTATTGATGCCTTTCTCCTTGGCAGCATCAAAGAGTGCTTTTTCTTCCCACCTGATGGTATCGTAGAGAATCGATAAACCTGAGCTCACTGGCCCCAGTCCTCACCAACAGATTGTGCTGGTTTTAACTCAAAGCCGGAGGATCCTTTGACAAGTTCAAAACTTGCACCGCAATCGGGACAGGTTACTATCTCTCCTTCCATCGAATCCTGTGGAGGGTTGATGTTTGCGTCACATTCTAAACATTTCATATTATTTTCCTGTTTTTACCTTCACTTCGGTGTCATTAATTATCTTTCGTTCAAGTCTGTCATCAAGTGGTATTTCAAGCAAATCTCCCATCCTGAGATTCTTCAGGCCAGCTGCCACTGCTTTTGCATGAGTCTCGTTTTGTTCAAGACCTAATAGCGACATCAAGTATGCTGCACCGTTTTTTCCTGCAAGTTCTCCAAAGACAATCCTTCTCCTGTTTCCTACTACCTTTGGCTCAATTGGCTCATATGCAGCAGGGTTTCTCAAAATAGCTGCCAGGTGTGTTCCAGCCTTGTGCTTGTAAGCAGTAGGTCCAACAATTGGCTTTGAATCATAGGGTACAATTGCGGTATACTGTTCAATTAGCCTTGAGAGGTCCATGAGCATGTCCAGTCTGAAATTATTTGGAGACTTGTACAGATATGTCAAAGCAACAGCTGTTTCTGCAAGTGCTGGTATTCCAGTTCTCTCACCTATTCCATCGATTGTTGTATGAATCTGATCTGCACCACCGTCGCATCCTGCCAGCGCATTTGCAAGTGCAAGTCCAATGTCGTTATGACAGTGGACATCAAGTGGTGTTTTTATTTCATCACGAATTGATTTTACAAAGTTGTACATTCCGTTTGGTCTCATTATTCCTACAGTATCTGGCAAACTGATCCTGTCAGCACCTGCATCAGAGATTGCTTTACATATCTGCATTAGAAACTCTGGGTCTGCTCTGCTGCCGTCCTCAACTGTAAATCTCATCTTGAGGCCATGTGACTTGGCATATTCTACTGTCTCGACTGATCTTCGCAATGCTTCTTCTCTTGTTATTCTTAGCTTGTCCTTCATGTGAATTTCAGAAATACCAAGATATGTTGCCATCCATGTTGCATCACAATCTATTGCAACATCTACATCTTCTTTTAATGCTCTAACATGTGCTACAATGTCTGCTTTCAATCCTTGCTTGATGATTGTCTTCGTTGCTTCTTTATGATCTGGTGATACTACAGGTGATATCTCAATTTGATCCACTCCAAAATAATCCAACATCCATGCAATCTGGATTCTTTGTTTGTTTGAAAAAGTAACACCGGGATGCTGTTCCCCTTCTCTTAGTGTACTGTCAAGTATTCTGATTTTCTTTGGTTTTACACCCATTTCGTTATACTGGTATGCGTAATAATTTGCGTCGTCCATTTCTCAATTTTTACTTGGGTTTTACAAATATAAACATATTCGTACAGAAATCGTCTAGTTTGGTTATTTTTGAAACGATTTTAGGCGATTTTCAGAATTATATGTCGATATTCGTTTTATGTGACTGTACGCAATATTATGACAGTGTTTGTATCAAACACACCTGGGACCTTTCGTAATTCGTCAATGCATACATTGATGTCTGTAATTGTAGGTGCCTTGATTATTGTAGCAATATCATATTGTCCTGTTATTTCAAATACTGTGTGAACTCCATGTAGTTTAGAAAGTTTTGCTGATACCTTTGATGTATCAGTTGATGAATCAACTGAGATCAAAATTATGGCACTTGTAGAATTTGCATCTCCGGTTTCAATTGTAAATTTTTTAATTATTCCTCCACCTGTAAGATTCTTTACTCTTCTTCTTACTGCCGATTCTGATAATCCAAGTTTTTCCCCAATTTCTACAAACGATTGTCTCGAGTCTTTTTTTAGTATCTCAATTATTGTCTCATCTGTTTTATCTCTAGACATTTCTTCGCTGTTCCTCCTTTGTTAGTATTACATCTAGAGTTTCTAAAGCTTTGTTTACGTCAGACTCTGATATGACTAGAGGAGGTAATAATCGGAGTATGTTCTTGCCGGAATAAAGCAAGAGTAGATTATTTGCAATTCCATCAAATAATATGTCCTTTACTTCAAACTTCATTTCAACACCAATCATCAGGCCCTTACCTCTTATCTCTCTGATAATCTTGTGTTTTTCTTTCAGTCTCTCTAAACCTTCTCTGAATATCCTTCCATTCTTGTCTGCATTTTCAACTAGCTTGTCTTCTACAAGTGCATCAATTGCCCCAATTCCTGCCGCACATGATAATGGGTTGCCGCCAAATGTAGAAGATTGCTCTCCCTTGTTAATCGAAGCCAAGATGTCTGGTCTTACTAGGGTTGCACCCATTGGTACGCCTCCTGCAATGCCCTTCGCAAGACACATTATGTCTGGTACTGTGTCCCAATGTTGACTTGCCCACATCTTTCCAGTCCTTCCAAGACCTGCCTGAATTTCGTCAAATACCAGAACAATTCCCTTTTCATCACATAATTTTCTGACTTGTTGTAGAAATCCATCTGGGGCAACATTGATTCCACTTTCTCCTTGGATTGGCTCCATGATCACCATTGCTGTGTCAGAATCCACTGTATTTCGCAATGCTTCGATATCGCCAAATGATGAAAAACTTACCGAGTCAACAAGAGGTTCGAAGGCCTTTCTGTACTTTTGATTGAATGTAACTGACAGTGCACCAAGTGATTTTCCATGGTATGAACCGTTCATTGCAACCATTTTTTTCTTTCCTGTAAACTTGCGTGCAAACTTGATTGCAGCTTCTACTGCTTCCGTTCCGCTGTTGTTTAGGTATACCTGACTTAGATTCTTTGGTGCAATTTTTATTAATTTTTCAAGAAATTCTTCTCGCGTCTTGTTGTAAAGTGAACTATGTACTGTGATTATTTTATCGAGTTGATTTTTTATTGCCTTTACTACTCTGGGATTGCAGTGGCCAACCAATGCAACGCCATAGCCACCCATGCAATCCAGATATTCCTTTCCACTTGCATCCCATACATGAGCTCCTAGTCCACGTTCTATTGTTACAGGAAATCTCTGATAGATATTTCCCATGAATTGATCTTCTGTCATCTTGATATCACCGTACAGTTATGATGAGCAATTGCCGCTGATATTGGGTTTTCCTTTTTACCGTTTGCAACAAGTGCTTCCTTGACGCCCATTTCTAATGCTTCTGTTGCAGCAAGAATCTTTTTTTCCATGCCAAATCCAATCTTTGGTAGCATCTCTTTTGCCTCTGCCAATGACAGTTTTTCAACCAGCCTTTCTTCCATGAGCAAACCATCTACATTTGTAAGAAATAATATCTTATCTGACTGCATCTTGCCTGCTACATATGCAGCTGCCCTGTCCCCATCAACATTGAGAAAATCACTCTCTTCACTTATTGCGATGGGAGATATCACTGGAACATATCCTTGGTCTAATATGGAATGAATCAATCCTGTATTGATATTTTGTATTTTTCCAGTATAACCACCATCTATTACCATCTTGCGACCCTTCTCATTCATCACAATTAATTTCTTTTTTCGTTCAGCTTGGATTATCTTGCCGTCTATTCCAGAGAGGCCGACAGCATTGATTCCATATTTTTGGAGCATGCCTACAATCAATTTGTTTATTTTTCCTGACATAACCATGGTAAATATCTCTACAGTCTCTTTGTCGGTAAATCTACTCTTGATTCCTCCTGGGGACACAATAAATTTCTGCTCTTTTCCCAATGCTTCTGAAATTTTAGTTACCTCTTTTCCTCCGCCGTGCACCAAAATGAGTTTTTCATTCTCTGAGACTTTTTTTATATCTGCTATTGTAGTGGGATGAAGACCGTCTACCACACTTCCTCCTATCTTAATTGTAATCATTTTTTTACACAGGAGTTAGCGGAGTATATGCGATTCCTTCCATCTCGTTGAATCCTGCCATGACATTCATGTTTTGGATGGCAGAGCCTGCTGCACCCTTCATGAGGTTATCTGATGCTGAAAGAACTACCAGTCTGTTGTTGTCTTCATCAATATCAAATCCCACATCACAAAAGTTTGAACCGACAACAAACTTTGGATCTGGGAATTTGTAAAATCCTTTCTTGTCACGGATTAATCTGACGAATTTTTCATTTTGATATTGTTCACGATACATCTTCCACAGATCCATTTCAGTTACTGGTTGCTTAAGAAAGACGTGGTTTGTACAAAGAATTCCTCTTACAATGTCTACTGCATGTGGGCTCATTGATACCTTGATCTTGGTTCCAGCTGCTTGGCTTAGCTCTTGCTCTATTTCTCCTGTATGTCTGTGTTTTGCTGGTTTGTATGGTCTGATTACACCTGATCTCATTGCATGGTGTGTACCTGAAACAGTTCCTGCACCTGCACCAGATGAACCGATTTTTGAATCAACCACAATGTGTTCTGTATCGATAATGTTCTTTTTGATCAATGGATATAATCCAAGAATTGATGTTACTGCCATACATCCTGGACATGATACAATCTGTGATTTTTTTATCTCTTCTCTATGAAGTTCTGGTACTCCAAAGACTGATTTTTCTAGCAATTCTGGATGTGGATGCTGCCAACCGTACCACTTGTCATAATCTGCAGGATTGTGCAATCTATAGTCTGCACTAAGATCAATTACTTTCATTCCTCTGTCATAGAGTGCTTTTACAATATCTACTGCAGTTCCATGTGGTACTGCAGTAAACACCAGATCACACTTGTCTGTTAGTTTATCATAATCAAGTTCTGAAAATGTCAAGTCTGTAAATCCCTTCAAACTTGGTTGGATTCTGGAAATATACTCTCCAACATATTGTCTTGAAGTTACCATTGAAATTTCTGCATGTGGGTGGCTTACAAGTAGTCTAAGAATTTCTCCGCCGACATACCCTGATGCCCCTACTACACCTACTTTCATCGATACTCTCCTACCATAATATAGTATAATTTAAACTCTAAAATTTTTTTCAACATTTGAAATTTATCGCTTGGCGTAACTTATTGCATAGTCGATCATTTCTTTTGGTATGTTTCTTTTGGCAACTTTCGCAAGCCCCTTGAACTCTACTGTGTTATTTACTTCATGTACTACAAATCCGCGTTTTTCGTCTTCCATCACATCGATTCCCAATATTCCGCCTCCTACTGCTTTGGATGCCTTCATACAAATGTCTTCTAATTCCTTTGTAATTTCACATGCAATTGGCTCTGCACCAAGGGCAATGTTTGTCTTAAAGCCACCTGTGGATGTTCTGTACATTGCCGCGATCAGTTGATCTCCAACTGATATGGCTCGTATGTCTCTTGGGGGACGTTCCACAACTTCTTGTAAATAGTAAATCCTGTCCAATGGTCCGTCATTTAGTTCTCTTACCTCTATTATTGCATCTGCAGTTTCTCTGTTTCTAAGGGGCACGACACCTCTTCCCCAACTTCCTATGATTGGCTTTATCACAAGGGGATAACCATCTTTTTCCAATGTCTCTATTGCAGCCTCAGATGAAAATGTAAAGTATGTTTTTGGAGTGGGTACGTTGTGTTTTTTTAACAACAATGATGTTAACATCTTGTTTCCGCAATTGTTTGCAACTTCCGTCCTGTTAATTACTGGTATGTCTAAAAACTCCAAGGCTGCTGTAAAATGAAGACCACGAAAATAACTGACGCATCTTTCTAAAACAACATCTCCGAAGTCATAATTATTTTTTTTACTTTCAGTGGTAAATTGAGTAGTTTTAGCATCGATCATCTTCGTATCGTGTCCAAGCTCTATTGCTTTTTGTTCAAGCATCTTCTCCTCCAGTCTTACTCTATCGAACACGATTCGAACTTTGGGCATTTACTCTCCCCAATCTTCGCCAACTTTCTCAGCATGCTTTAATTCACATACACCACCGTTCTTAGAAGCAATCTCAAAATCTGCCCCACAATCAGGACATGAGACTATCTCCCCAATGCTTGCGTCATCTGGAATTTTTATTATTGCATCACATTCTGGACAATTCATTCTTTGATCATTCACCTCTTTTTTAGTAATTTATTAGCTTCTGTTGATTGAAGTCCCCATAGCTCAACGAATCCTTTTCCAAGAGTCTGATCGAAAGTTGAACCAGCTCCATATGTTGCCAGATCATGGCTATACAATGAATATTCTGATTTTCTTCCAACAACTCTGAGACTTCCTTTGAACATTTTGAGCTTGACAGTTCCGCTAACCCTCTTTTGTGTAGCATTGATAAACATATCTAAATCTGACTTTAGTGGATCTTGCCACAGTCCAGAATATGCAAGCCACGACCATTCCGCATCAACCATGGCCTTGAACTTTAATTCGTGTTTTGTCAAAACCATTTTTTCAAGATCAGTATGTGCCTCAATAATGCATGTGGCACCAGGTGTCTCGTAGACTTCCCTTGATTTTATGCCTACTGTTCTGTCTTCGATGTGGTCTACAATCCCTATTCCGTTTGCGCCTGCTTTTTTGTTGATGTATTTGATTAGTTCAATTGATTTCATACGCTTCCCATCTGCTGTGATGGGTATTCCATTTTCAAATTTTATTTCTAAATATTGTGGTTTCTCTGGCAAATTTTTTGTCTTGACCCAGATAAATGCATCATCAGGTGGCTCTGAAAATGCGTCTTCCATATCACCACCTTCAATTGCCCTTCCCCACAAGTTTTGATCAATACTGAATCTTTTTGCTGTGGTATCGATTGGTATGCTGTGTTTTTGTGCATATTTCAATTCGACATCTCGCGTGAGATTGAGATCACGTATTGGTGCAATGATTGGAAGATTAGAGCCTGAACGATACGTGACATCAAATCTTACTTGATCATTTCCTTTTCCTGTACAACCATGTGCAAGTGCTGATGCGCCTTCTTTTTCTGCAACTTCTACTACTTTTTGTGCAATCAATGGGCGTGCAAGTGCAGTTGCAAGGCAATATTTTTTTTGGTACAAAGCGTTTGCCTTGATGGCTGAAAAAATAAAACTGTCTACAAACTCTTGTCGCGCATCAATGTTGTAATGTTTTAAAACTCCAAGACTTTTCGCCTTGGCTGAAATCTTTTTGAGGTTATCTTCTTGGCCTACATCTACTGTGACTGTAATAACATCAAGATTGTGTTTGTCTTGGAGATATTTTATCACAACCGAAGTATCAAGTCCTCCAGAGAAAGCTAGAACTGCTTTTCCTTTCATCATAGAGATTTTCTGTGATCATAAATTAGCATTTATCTTTTATGATCAGCACTCGATCTAGTTTTTTGTTTTGAAAAAAATCACAAAATTGGTTTTTTGTTGTATGAGATAAAACAAGTTAGTCCAAGCTAAAATTCGATCACTATTTAAGATAAATATTATAACGACGTTATATGAAAATCATACATGGTATTGCGGTATTAGTTTCAACTGTTTCAGTAATGGACACAAGGGACTTGAAATCATGACTAAACTTCAAGCCAACAATATTGTAAAACATTTTGATCATAATGGGAACTCTGTAGTTGCATTAGATGGTATAAATCTAAATGTCGAGGAAGGAGATTTCGTCTGCATAGTAGGTCCGTCTGGATGTGGAAAATCTACATTCTTGAATATTGTAGCAGGTCTTGAAAAACCAGATTCGGGAGAGATCTTACTAAATGGAACTCCTATATCAGAACCAGGTCCTGATAGGACGATGGTCTTTCAGGAAGGTGCGCTTTTTCCATGGCTCAAAGTCATTGACAATGTAGAATTTGGATTAAAGATGGCAGGAATCCCAAAAGATGAGCGCAGAGAAATATCTCAGAGGTATCTTGACATGATGCAGCTTACAAAATTTGCAGATTCGTATACGTATCAATTATCAACTGGGATGAAACAACGTGTTGCAATAGCCAGAGCGCTTGCAATGGATCCTGAAATTCTTTTGATGGATGAGCCTTTTGCAGCACTTGACTCTCAAACAAGGGACTTGTTGCTTGTTGAATTGCAATTGATCTGGGAGAGAACTAAAAAGACAATCATATTTGTTACACACAATATTTCAGAGTCTGTAATACTTGGCAACAAGGTTGAGGTATTCAAGAACCGACCATCAAAAATTAAAAAAGAGATTGTAATTGATTATAGAAGACCACGACTTGCAGAAGATGAGAATCTCCAAAAATACTATCATCAAATTCTTGACGAATTAAAAAGTGAAGTCATTGCAAGATCAAAAGATGATTCCAAATGAAAATAAAAACTCTCCATAAACAAATTTTGTTCTATGTCGGAATTGCTACAGTGTGGCAGATTGTATTTTTGACTCATGTAGTACCAGAACAATCCTTGCCTTCTCCAATACAAGTGGGACAGACATTGGTAAAAGAAGCATCTGATGGAAGTCTACTGTACGCAGTTGCAAATAGTATGTGGAGGCTTGTAACTGGATTGATTATTGCAATCATTGGTGGCATGATTATTGGAATATTCATGGCTAAGGTGGAAACAGCTAATCAAACCATGGGGTCTCTCATACTAGGTTTACAATCAATTCCTTCTGTTGCTTGGGTACCTCTTGCTCTTTTATGGTTTGGTCCAACTGATGCAGGTGTGATATTTGTTACTGTTGCAGGTGCTCTATTTGCAATTTCTATTAATACTCATTCTGGAATCAAAAATATTCCTCCTACATATATCGCAGCGGCTAGAAATATGGGGGCTAGTGGATTGCAACTTGTTACAAATGTTATGATTCCCGCAGCCCTTCCATATCTGATATCTGGTTTCAAACAAGGATGGGCTTATGCCTGGAGAGGTGTTATTGCAGCTGAAATCATATTTTCTATAGCCGGACTAGGATTTTTACTAAATACAGGAAAACATGACAATAACATATCTCAAGTATCTGGCATACTTGTCATTATAATGATCATTGGAATTCTAGTTGATGGATTTGTATTTAAAAAAATTGAAGCAAAAATTCTGGCACGCTGGGGACTGTCTAAATAATTTTTTTCTAGTCTTTTTTCTTCTTCCAAATCGTTATACTAATTGCAGCAGCTACAATCGGTATTATTACCAAAAGATAATTTCTAGAGTCGTCTGTGGGTAGTAATGATCCAGATTTGTCAAATCCTGAAATTGCAAGATATGATGTAGATCTTGGGGGGAGTGACAATGCCACATGCCAATATCCGTCTGGATCCTTACTCTGCACAAATTTCACTGGTTTGCCATTTGATAACACTGAAAATTTTTCTCCACCTGTCTCTTCTGGAAACATAAAATTCACAAATCCTGTATCTGGAAATGGATACCTTACAGTTGCGGTTATGCTGTGTGTAGAATCGTCAAATTTAGTATCTGTAACTGAACCTGAAGTCAAATATGTGAAATTGTATGGTTTGCCGTCTTTGAGAACAGATACGGGCATTGTCGGATCATCTCCAACTACAAAGCAGCTATAGTAACTTATCATTGATGCATGTTGGGGATCTGGGTACATGGAAAATGCAATCTTTTGTCCTGGGTCTATCTTGTCAATTGTCTCAACACTTTTGCCGACATCCAAAAACTTGCCATCTTTTCCATATATTGCAGCATATACTCTTACTCCGTACGCAGTAGAAGTGTCATTATTTACAATAAAACCTGTCTCATGACCATCAAAGTGTTTTCTTAATGTCTTGTCATAAATTATTTCAATATCTTTAAAATTGTGATCTGTCGTAACAAAACTAACCTGAGGTTTTTCTAAAGTTGCATTTTTTCCTTCAACTTGAAATATCTTGATATTAAATGGAATATCTTTTTGAGAATTCACAGTTGATAAAATATATTTTTCTGATATGGTCTTGTCATTATCTTTTATGTTGATTGTGATTGTCGGAATTATCGCATTGGCTTCAGTATTTTTTACTGCACCAATTACTGTATAAGTTCCATTTATATCGTAAAATCCCTTGAATTCATTATCTGGGATCCATACATTGGCTGATGCAGTATGAGTAGCAACAAATCCTAAGCCGATCAGTACTGTAAATACAGACACTATGGCAAACAATTGCATTTGATGACATTCATCTAGAGTCAATCTTTAATTTTAATCTAGGTCTTAATTCTCCCATCTGTTACTTGTGGCATGAAAATTTTTGTCTGCTTGATTATCTTAGTCTATATAAGAGATCCAACGCACCTGCAAAGTCGTTTGGAGAGCTAATTAGTACGTTCCCTGCAATTCTGTCTATCTGCTTGACAAATCCTACAACATCCTTGCTGTATTCTGACCAGTCAAGATTTAGCATTTGCGCGGATTTCTTGTTTTTCTCAGATGATAACAACACACATGGAATTATCTTGAATCCTTGAGGTTTTAGTATGTCAACCATTCTAGTGACCTGATTGATGGAACTTATGACTTGGGTGACGAATCCCTTTGGTTGGGCTTCTATTTTTTTGTGCATCTTTTCAAAATCCGGATTACTTGAGATAGAAAGAAACATATCAATTCTTTTTCCAAAACCTTGTTCGTTAAACTGTTTTACTATGTCACTTGGAACTAGTCCTGAATCTTTTGGGCCTGATGGCGGGGTATCTCCCTTGAGAACCAGAACTCCGTTTAGGTTCAATAGGATGGCATCACATATTGTCTGCGTAATTGAGGTAAGATTTCTATCACGAACACGTATGCTTGCAGTGATTCGTATCTTGCTGTTAGAGTTTCGTATGAAAAATCCAGCTGTAATTGGTGAAACCCTTGGAATTCCGAGGACTGAATCCGTTAGATGAATTCCATCACTTGTCTGACCAATCTTGGTAGCTCTCTCCTTTAGTCTTTCAACAGATTCTGAGAGCTGGTCATGAGACAATATGGTGTCTTGAATAACTTTTGGGGGATTAATTTCATAAATTATGGTCATAATTGATTGTCCTGACTACTTGATTATAACCTTTGAAGGAAATTTACATTATGTTAAAACAAAATAGAATTAAGTAGATGATAATCTCACTGAATTGTAATTGACTGAAAAAATACCTCTAGATATTTTGATGAAAGATAAAGTTGTTCTCCTTGATGGTGCAATGGGTACTGAGATCCAAAAACTAAATCCTAAACCTGATGACTTTCCGGATGGTAAGGATGGATTCAATGATGGACTCTCGTTTACAAGACCTGAATGGATAAAAAAGATCCACCGTTCATACCTACAATCTGGAGCAGACTGTATTGAGACCAATACGTTTGGTTCAAACAAGCTAAAGCTAGATGAGTATGGATATGGAAACCAGACATTAGATTTTAACAAAAAAATAGCACAACTTGCTGTTGATGTGGCACAAGAATTTAGCGATAAACCACGATATGTGATCGGTTCAATGGGACCAACAGGTTTTCTTCCAAGCTCAAACGATCCATCTCTTGGACAAATAAAACTTGATGAGATTCGAGATGCATTTGAAATTCAGGCCGAGGGTCTTATTCTTGGAGGGGTAGATGCCTTGTTGATTGAAACAAGCCAAGATATCCTGGAGGTAAAGCTTGCAATTGAGGCATGTCATAACGCATTTAAAAAAACTGGCAAGAGGATTCCTATAATTGCAAATGTAACATTAGACAAGTATGGAAAAATGCTTCTTGGCACAAACATCCAATCTGCCTATACTACAGTGTCTGAAATGGGAATTGATGCGTTTGGACTTAACTGCTCTACTGGTCCTACTGAAATGATTCCAAGTGTGCAATGGTTAAACGAGCAAAATTCTTTGCCATTGCTTGTTGTACCAAATGCTGGAATGCCTGAAAATCAGGGGGGCCGGGCAGTCTACAAGATGGAGCCAAAAGATATGGCAAGCGTAATGGCCGATTTTTTGGATCAATACCACAATGTGAGAATGATTGGAGGATGCTGCGGTACAAATGTTGACCATATTTCACTTCTACGTAAAGTAATTGACGAAAAGGCCACGGAGAATAACCGCTAGGTATTTAGAAAAAGTACTAGAGAACGATATTGTTGAATATTCCACGAGTAAGTTCCGCATTAAAGGCAGTTGATCTGGCACAAAATCCACCGCCACTGATAATTGGAGAGAGGCTAAATGCTCAAGGATCTAAAAAGGCAAAGGAATGCGTCCTAAATGACAACTTTGAAGAATTGGTAAAACTTGCGCGAGACCAGGTTGAAGATGGGGCACATTGTCTTGATGTTTGTGTTGCAACAACAGAACGCTCCGATGAGTTAGAGTTTATGAAAAAACTTGTAAAACTATTAAGCCTAGAAATTGACGCACCGCTAGTAATTGATTCTACTGAACCTAAAGTGATTGCTGCTGCACTGGAACAAATTCCTGGAAAACCAATCATAAATTCGATAAACCTGGAGGGTGATGGAAGCAGATTTCACTTGCTTGCCCCTTTGATGGTAAAATATGGAGTTCCGGCAGTTGCCATGTGCATTGGACCCAAAGGAATGGCAAAGACTTCGAAAGAAAAACTAGAAACTGCAGAACTCTTGGTTGCAACTGGTAAGAAATATGGTTTGACGGAAGAGCATTTTATTTTTGATGTACTCACATTTACCTTGGCTACTGGAGAGACTGAATTTTTAGATGCGGGGAAAAATACGTTGGAAGGAATCCATCTTGTTAAGGAAAGATTTCCAAATTCGTTTACAACTCTTGGACTGAGTAATGTCAGTTTTGGTCTTGCTCCACGTGCAAGAAAGACTCTCAATGCTGTATTTTTGTATCATGCCGTAAAATATGGATTAGACACAGTTATCATCAATCCGAAAGATGTCATACCTTACACCGCGATTGATGAGAAGGAAAAAAAACTTGCAGAGGATCTAATATTTAACAAGCATCAAAATGCACTTGCAGATTTTATCACATACTTTGAAAATACAAAAGAAACAGTCCAGACATCTGGTAAAAAAATAGACGTGGATCCAACTTGGTCTGCAGGAAAGAGGGCAAACTTTAGAATTGTAAATAGACTTCGTGATGGAATAGAAAATGATGTAGTAAGTGCAATCGCAGAAAAAATTACTACCGAACTTAATCTGGTAGAAAAAGATGGTAAACTCGAAATTGGTGCCCCTAGGGGCTTGACCCACAAGGCTGCCATTATGACACTAAATGAAGATCTCTTGCCTGCAATGAAGGAAGTTGGTGACAAGTTTGGCTCAGGGGAACTAATCCTACCGTTTGTGCTAAAGTCTGCAGAATGTATGAAGGCATCTGTTGTAGAGCTTGAAAAATATCTGTTAAAGGAGGAGGGATCAAGCAAAGGAAGGCTAGTTCTTGGAACAGTCTATGGCGATGTACATGATATTGGAAAAAATCTTGTTAAAACCATCTTTGAAAACAATGGATATGCTGTATACGATCTTGGAAAGCAGGTACCACTGCAAAAATTTCTTGAAAAAATTGAAGAGGTAAACGCTGATGCCATAGGGCTTTCGGCACTGTTGGTATCTACATCAAAACAGATGCAGTATTTTGTGGAACATGCAAGAAAGAATAATATGAAAATTCCTGTTCTCTGTGGAGGTGCTGCAATCAACACCAATTACATAAATCGTGTCGCAAAAGAGGGAGGGATTTACATGCCTGGTGTATTTTACTGCAAGACTATGTTTGACGGACTAAAAATTATGGATACTCTAGTTTCACCAGAAAAACAAAAATTTGTGCAAGACTGGCAAGAAAAAATTGAGAAATGGAAAGAGCCTACTTTCGAAAAAACTGAGGCATCTGAGTTTGTTCATAGTGAAATTGTTCCTGTAACGCCACCTGTATGTACACAACTAAATCATGTCATACGATTGGAATCAAGAGATATTGACCTCAACGAAGTCTGGAAATATCTGAACAAAAAATCCTTGTTTGTATTATCTTGGGGAGTTAGAGGACAATCTGCCAAAGACTCTGAGCAAGAGCATGAAATGTTGTTCCAAGAATGGAAAAAGAAGATACTTGACGAGAAACTATTCGAACCAAGCGCAGTATATGGATACTTTATCTGCCACAACAAAGATGGAAAGATGGTTGTAGACCATCCAAACGGAGAAAAATTACTATTTGATTTTCCACGTTCTTCCAAATCAAAGCATCTCTGTCTTACTGACTATTTTGGCAAAGACGATGTAGTTGCATTTCAGGCAGTTACTGTGGGAACAAAGGTATCTGACTTGATAGAGAAATGGAACAAAGAAGATCGATATACTGATGCCTACTATCTTCATGGAATTGCAGTGGAGACAGCAGAAGCAATGGCAGAGTGGATAAACCACAAAATTAGAGAGGATCTCAAGATTGGGGAAAAGCGAGGACTACGTTACAGTTGGGGATATCCAAGCTGTCCTGATGTATCACAACATCATATTGTATGGAAACTTTTGGAACCACAAAAATCTGGCATGACTCTTACAGAAGCAGGCCAAATAATTCCTGAACAATCAACTGCGGCTATTGTAGTACATCACCCTGAAGCAGAGTACTTTGTTCTCTAGTGATATGATGCATGCAATAATAAATGACAATAATGAATCACGGGAATGATGAAACATTGGATGTCGTAAACCTAAAACAGATCCTGTCTAGTGAAATCATGGCAGAACCACAAGATAATTCTACAAGCAAACTTGCAGCAGTCATGATAATTGTCTTTGGAAATGAACCTACAGTATTGATGACTGAGAGATCTAAAACAATGAATCATCATGCAGGCGAAATATCTTTTCCTGGCGGAACTTGGGAGCCACGGGATGGTGATTTGCTTGGAACTGCAATCCGGGAGACGAGGGAGGAATTGGGACTGGAAATTTCAAAATCGATGATAATTGGACAACTCAAGCCCGTAACAACTCTGAACTCAGGCTTTAAGATAGTTCCATTTATTACGATGTTGGATGAGTTGCCAAAAATTTTGACAAGTTCTGAAATTGCTTCAGTTCTTAGAATACCGCTGTTTCCACTTTTGAAAACAATTGAAAATGACAAGGATCCATTACATCATTCAATCATGGAAATGTATGCTTTCAAGTTTGATAATCACTTGATATGGGGTGCATCTGCAAGAATGCTAAAACAAATTCATGACAAGATATTATTCTAATCCATCTGTGTATATGAGATTCATTTAAAAAGAGGCTAAAATGTCAAATTTTTATGGCTGCCCGCAAGTCAACTCCAAGAAAGAACAGGTTGATGAAGAAGATAAAACAGAATTCGTCTGTACCAGCTTGGATAATTGTTAGGACAAAACGAAGAGTGAGAACTAATCCTAAGAAGAGACAGTGGCGCAGAACTGATGTGAGTGTAGGATAAAATGTCTACTGAATCCATAGAACGAATTTACACTATTAATCTCGGCAAAGTACTCTTGTCTCCAAATAATCAAAGGGCAAAGAGGGCAATCAATATGATAAGAGAGTTTGCCACCAAACATATGAAATCTGAAAATGTAAAGATTGAGGAAGAAATCAGTCACTTGGTTTGGGCACGAGGAATCCGACACCCACCAAGAAAAATTCGTGTGAAGATTACAAAAGATGATGGTACCGTTATTGTCTCAAAATATCAAGAAGAAAATAAGACAGAAGAAACCTCAAAAAAATCAGACAAAAAATCTGATAGTAAAAAGAAAAAAGACAAGAAATCTGGTAACAAGTCAAAGAAAGAGGAAAAGAAACCAGAAGAGAAACAAAAAAAGACTGAAGAGAAACAAAAACTAGAGGAAAAGAAACCAGAAGAGAAATCAAAACTAGAGGAAAAGAAACCAGAAGAGAAATCAAAACTAGAGGAAAAGAAACCAGAAGAGAAACAAAAAAAGACTGAAGTGGAACCAAAGCAGGAAGAAAAGAAAACTGAACCCAAGGCAGAAAAAAAGTCAAAGAAAGAGTAGATTCTAAATTTTAATTTACTATATTTGTATTAGACCAGATTGTTTTTTGTCTGAATCTTATTCTATTTGATCTAAATTAAGATCAATTTTCACACTTGCGTCAGGCTCATCCCAATCAAGTACATTGTCTTTTGATATGAAGCCAAGTGGGTCATATCTGTCAAAACGTGTCTCACCTTCAATTGAAGTGAGCAGGACAACTTTGGAACTTTCTCCAGCTGTGACTGACATGCTTACTCTTGTACTATCATCTCCGAAAATTCCGCTTATTGTATTTACCATTGAGTTCAAAACTCCGACTGGAACTTTGTTTCCGCCTACTACATACATTAATGCGCTTTTGATGTTGTTTGGTGATGCGTCTTCATATAACATCTTGATGGAATCTCTAAGTGAAGTCTCTACATCTGAAATGTCCTTGCTAGTTGAAAGTATACTTGTTTCAAGTGGTAATGATGAATTCTTTAGGGTGGATATTACATGTACCAAGGCAGAATTTGTGATTCCATTGCATGCATCTGGAGTGAGATCTGGGTTACTCTCAAGTAATGCGTCATTATCTATTATTACTGTGCAATCTGAATTTGTCTTCAACCTCTTCAAAGAAACCCCTGAAAAGAATATCCTGTCTTTTTCAAACTTGAATGGCATGATTCCAAAGGAGAGTGTACTCTTTCCTGATTCTTTGCTAATCTGGGATACTATGGGAGCAAGTGCGGCACCTGATTTTCCTGCTAGGTTTGCAATGACCATTACTGTTGAATATGCCTTAATTTTTTCTTCAATAGAATCTCTTGCACCTAATGACACACCTCTTATGAGATATGCTGACGGATTCAAAATAGGGCTAGTATCGATCAAAATCTTTGAGACATCATGGTTGAGATCTCTTTCGTCATGACTTATCAGGAGGCAGTCGTGACCTAATTTCTCCTTGATGTTAACAGCCAGCTTGCACCCTGCACCTCCTAAACCTATGATTAAAACTGGATCTTTCAACTGAAATTCCATGACTTATTGTTGCTTACAAAATTGATTAAAAAACTTTGTTGCTTAGTTTTGATCCAAGATCGGATCTAAAATATTTAGCTCACTATGGTGCCATACAGACCATTTGGTGCAGCCCCATCGATCTTTACCGTGGCCCTTTGTCCAAGTCTGACCTTGTTGTCTATAATTACCTGTTTGTATGCAAAATTTCTTCCCTTTGTTATTCCGTCTGACACCTCATCGAAGAGAACTTTTCCCTTCCAACCTATCCATTCTTCATTTCTCTGCTGTGAGATCTCTTTTGTAATGTCAAATAATATCTTACTTCTTCGCTTGACCTCTGACACGTCTATTTGCTCCATTTTGGAGGCCTTGGTGCCAGACCTTGCACTATATCTTGAGAGGTTTACGACATCTGGCTTTGTCTCCTTTATCAGATCAACAGTTTTGGCAAAATCTTCCCTAGTCTCTGTAGGAAAGCCTACTATGATGTCTGTGGCAATGGTAAATCTGTCAAATCGTTTCCTAAATGCATGACTTGTATCATAAAATATCTTTGAAGTATGTTGCCTTTTCATGTCTCTGAGGACCTTGTCACTGCCGCTCTGGACTGGAATGTGGAGAAACTTGAAAACTTTGTCATTTACAAAACTCTCCAAGAGTTTCTCTCTGATGCGTGGGAGATACATGGGATTCATCATTCCTACACGTACCATGAATTCATGTTCTACTCCTGAAACACTTTGTATCAATTCAGGTAGATTGGAACCAATGTCAAATCCATAACAGCCGTTATCAGTTGAGGTAAGCCAGACCTCTGAACAACCATCTTGGATTTCATGCTGTACCTGTCTTACAATGTCTCCGACTCGATAGCTTGTCAAGTCTCCCTTGGATATCTTTGTCTGGCAAAATGTGCACTCGCTCATGCACCCGCTTGCTATTTCAATAATCCCTACTGCTGGATTTAGTCTGACCTTTGGAAGTCCAACCTTGTTGATATCTGTATCTGCAAGCTCTACCTTTCGCACTCCGTTTAATGTGGAAGTGATGACATCCAAAGTCCTTCCAAGGGAATTTGGTCCAAGCAAGCTTGCTTTTGGACTGAACTTTTCTACAGTTGTCTGTTCTGCCTTAGGAAGACAACCTGCAACAACAAGTGGATTCGATTTTAGTTTTTTTATCCTATGCACCATCTTGTGTGCAGTTACATCCTTTACAGAACAAGTAACTATCACACTAAGATCAGAATCTTTCTGGTTTTCTGCAAGGGTATGTCCTCCGTTTACAACTAGACCTGATATCATTTCTGAATCTGCAAAACTTGCAGAACAACCATATGCCTCTACCCAGATTTTTGCCATTGTTTATCTGAGTAGGGCCTTTACTTCTTTTTCAGTCAACAATCCCTTTGAGATCACTAATTGCCTGATGGTCTTTCCTGTCTTGAGAGATTCCTTGAATAAATCTGCAGAAACTTGATATCCAATCTTTGGAGTGAGAAGAGTTACTATGACTGGACTGTTTTCTATGTATTGGCTAAGCTTTGTCTTGTTTGCAGTTAGTCCATCGATTAAATTCCTTGAAAATATTGGAACAAAGTTTCTTAACATGTCCATGGAATCAAGGACTGATTTTAGCATTACAGGAAGCATCACATTGAGTTCAAACTGACCTGCTTGTGCTGCAAGTGCAACAGTGGAATCCTTTCCAATTATGTCAAAACATACCATGTTCATACATTCTGCAAGAGATGGGTTTACCTTGCCTGGCATGATTGAAGATCCTGCATGTACTGCAGGAATTCCAATCTCAGATAGACCTGCTACAGGTCCTGACGCCATTAGTCTAATATCATTTGATATTCTTCCAAGTTCTAGGGCCAGATTTCTCAGGGTAGATGAAACTCTTGCAATTGCAAATCTGCTCTCAAGTCCAAATTGCATGTCTTGTTCTGGTTTGAGTGGAAGTTTTGATATCTTACCAAGCTCTGCTATTGCAAATAATCTGTATCCCTTTGGCGTGTTTGCACCGGAGCCTACTGCGGTTCCTCCAAGCGCGACATGTTCTAGATCTTTTTTTGATTCAAAGATTGCATCACGAGCCTTTGCAATTGCTGTAGCATATGCTGCAAATTCACTTCCAAGAGTTACAGGAAGTGCATCCATCAAATGGGTCCTTCCAATTTTTTGATAACTTGAAAATTCTTTTGCTTTTTTTGTTAACGTCTTTACAAGCTCGTCAATTGCTGGTATTACTTGGTTTACATTAAATAAAATTGCGACATGCATTGCAGTTGGAAATGTATCGTTGCTTGACTGTGACATGTTTACATGATCATTTGGATGTATGACTTTGTAATCTCCTTTCTGCTCTCCAATCACTTCGAGTGCAATGTTTGCTATTACCTCATTCGTATTCATGTTGAATGCTGTTCCTGCACCAGAATTGATTGCCTCTACAACAAACTGATCAAGATATTTTCCTGACAGGACTTGATCACAGGCCTTAATTATTGCATTTCCTCTTTTGGTGTCAAGTGCTTTTACTTTCATGTTTGCAATTGCTGCCGATCTCTTGATCATGACAAATGCCATGATAAGATATGGATGGGATTTCTGTCCACTTACATGGTAATGTTTTATTGCTCTTGCTGTAAATGCTCCATAATATGCTTCTACTGGAATTTCCACCTTGCCCAAAGAATCAGAATCAGTTCTAAACTTCACGCCAAAACTACAATTAATTTTCCTAATATGCATTCGCATTTTTTAGAATTAAGAATGATTGGAAATAGCGAGATTCTGCGATTTTCTTAAGAAAATCCCCAATAAGTTAATATATTTAGATTTTATCATTCGAAACGATGAACAGACGATACAGTATGATGTCTATTGCCGCAGTAGTGGCAGTAGCAGGATTATTGTTCGCAAGCACATATTCACAGACTCAGATGACTGCATCAAGTCAGAGTGTACCTAGTGCACCGGCACAGGCCTCGATTAAGGCAGTCGATGACATGGGTGGTATCAAATTACAAATGCCAAATGCATTTGCACAGATACCGGTAGATCAAATTGCTAATTTGACTGCACAGGGACGTCATGTAGTAGATGTAAAGTTGGTAGCTCAAAGCACTACTTTGCCTATTATGGGCGGCGGAAAATATTACGCATTGACCTTTAACGGCCAAGTCCCAGGACCAACTGTAAGAGTTACACAAGGCGACATCGTCAGAGTAACTCTCACTGTACCATCGACTGAATCAACTCCACACTCCATAGATATGCACGCAGCTCAACTTAGTGCAACAAACTTTGGAGCTGTTAAGATTGGTCAATCCAACACTTATGCATTTATCGCTGAGACTCCTGGTGCATTCAAGTACCACTGTGAAGGAGTTAATCTTGCATCCATGGACCAACATGTATTGTCCGGCATGTACGGAGTATTAATCGTTGATCCATTGAATGGTTACAATCCATTGATAGTAGACAAGACCGCTACCCAAGGTGGTAAAGTCATAGTCGTACATCATAGGTATGAGGCTGCCGCAAAAGAATTTGTCTTACAGTACAACCAATTGTACTTGAACGCAGATGGCAGCTATGACCAAACAGCAATGTTCCTTCACAATACAACACAAACTGTTGTAAACGGAATGGCATTTGGTTATACACCCAACGCAGATATCAACAAGCTGATAAAGGGTGATCCAACAAAGAATGTCTTCCCAGTGCAACCTTGGAATGATCCATCGCTAAAACAGTATCAAGGACATCCATTATTTGTCGACCTTGACACACACTACAGACTCTTTGTAGTGAATCAAGGAAACATGCCAGTCTTCTTCCACATTGTAGGAGGACAACTTGCTCGTGTAGTGCAAGGCAACCATGTACAAGCTCAAGGAGTTCAGACTTGGTTGATTGGTGGCTCACAGGATGCAATCATTGATGCTGTCTTTGATAGTCCAGGTGCATATGTAGCAGTCAATCATGACTATGCAGCAATCTTTACAGGTGCGGCCACAGTATTTGTCGCAGGTGACCCATTCAACTTGGGATATCATCCAGGCGATATGCCAAACCCATCTGATGCAGTACCTCCAGTAGGTGTAGATTCTATTCCACAAAAGGAAATAGTTCACTGTCTATGTACTGACGATCAAGCAGCTGCAATTGCGAAATCACTGAGCGGGTAAATCCCCAAATCTTTCTCTTTTTGTTTTTAATTTAACAGTATACTCGTTATTCTGTATTGATCATGTTCAGCTGCTTGCAGTTGTCACACTTGTCTGAGTTAGATTAGATGAGAATTTTCATATGACTTTCAACTCTGGTGGGATTTGAGTTAGAGATATGACAGTACAACCAATTATGATGTTCCAGATTATTTTATTGAATAACATATTGTCTTGGCCCAGTAGAATATTAACTGCATAATCTCCAAGAGATCTAGGTTATCTTATTTTTTCCATATAATTTGATAACAAAAAAATTATCTTGGCAATGATTATATGCTGTTACTGGTGGTTTTCTTTCATGTCTATGGACCAATCTGTTTTGATCTGTGATCAGGTGGCGCCAATTCTAAATGATATATTACAAAAAAATGGATTAAAAATAACATACGAACCAGAAATTACACCAGATCAAATAAAAGAGAAAATTTCTAATTTTGATATAGTTATAGTAAGAAGCAGGACAAAGATAACAAAAGAAATGATTGATCGTACTACCAAGTGCAAAATAATTGCACGTGTGGGAGTAGGCCTTGATAATATTGACGTTGAGGCTGCCAAGACAAAAGGCATACGGGTTATCAACGCAGTAGAGGGTGCAATGAATGCGGTTGCAGAACTTGTTTTGGGATTGATGCTTTCAATGGCAAGAGAAATACCTAGAGCAGACAGAGAGATACGAAATGGCAAGTGGCTCAAAAAAGAACTCATGGGAAGTGAGCTCTCTGGAAAATATCTTGGCATAGTTGGTTTGGGAAATATTGGAAAAAGACTTGCGAAACTTGCAAGGGGGTTGAATATGAATATTATTGGATTTGATGTGATGCCAATTGCAGACGATTTTGCACGTGATGTAGGGTTGATTAAAGCGGATATTGATACTCTGCTCTCAAGTGCAGATTATGTTTCGTTTCATGTTCCGCTCACTGATGCTACCAATCACTTGGTAAACGCTAAAAGAATCTCTACTATGAAAAAGACGGCATACATAATAAACACATCAAGGGGTGAGATCATTGACGAAAATGCATTGTATGACGCGCTCAAAGATGGCAGGATTGCAGGTGCTGCACTTGATGTATTTGAAAAAGAACCCGCAGTTGGAAATAAACTGACATTACTTCCAAATATTATATGCACCCCGCATATTGGTGCTCAGACAAAAGAAGCGCAGACCCTTGCAGCAAATGTGATAGGAGAAAAAATAATCATGATTCTTCGCGGTGTTATATAGTTAATCAAGCCAGGATTATTGACGACCTTATTTTTGATTTAATCTAACCTTTTACTTGTGCTACTACAACGCTAGTAACTATTGTAATTGTATACTCTACCAGATCACAAATCAATTAAAAAGTAAAACCTAGACTTGGATGATTCCTTTTTGAATTAGATATTCTATTGACATGCCAAATTCATTGTCTGAGATGGAATCATTTGACCACCATTTGACATTATTCTTGAACCATTGTGGTACGTATGTTTGATTTGTAGGGTTGTAATTTGGAACATTGAGTATGTTGTTGTTTATCAGTTCACGAATTACTCCTGCATACATCTTGTCAGTAGGAGATCCTTGTTCCAATGTCTTTACAAGTGATTTGAATTCAATCGGTATGACGATTTTGCCAGTGTCTATTAGATCAAAAGAAACACTGGCAGTAGAGTTGGAATATTTCGCATCAATGCGGTAAGTTCCGGGATTGAAGGTTGTCTTGTAAAAGGGAAATGGTGAGGTTATCGTATTGTTTAATTTGTATATTGGCAAGTTAATCGGTGCGCTTGTCTTGTTTGAACTGTCGGTGATATGTATAGTTATACTGTTGCTGACAAGTTCTGAAACCTGCACGTTGATTGAAAGCAAGTCTCCATATTCATAAACATGCTTGCTTGTAGATATCACAAGCGAGGGAACTGCAAAACTATACTGTGTACCAAGTACTAATGCCCCAATCATGGCAAATATCAAAATATGTCTTGACCATTTCATAAAAACTAAGAAAAATTAATTTCATAAATAGGCTTCTCTAACATTTGATTTATTTTGTAAGCAAAACCCTGTCTAATTTTCTAACAGAATATAAAGGGTAAATCTGTAGTGCCGAGTATGCCTAGCCAACAGGATCAAATCTGGATCAAGATGTGGAAAGAAAATTCTCCAGAGCTTAGGGCAAAGGCCATACAATGGAGAAAAGAAAACGCTCTAGTACGTGTGGATAGACCAAGCAGAATCCAAAGGGCACGAAGATTAGGATACAAGGCAAAACAGGGAATTGTTGTAGTAAGAATGCGTGTAGGTAAGGGCAACATGCGCAAGAAGAGGCCAGTTGCAGGAAGAAGACCAAAACACTTGGGTGTACTTCGAATCAAGCCTGCTCTTAGCATGCAAAGAGTTGCAGAGCGTAGAGTGTTGGAGCGATTTCCTAACATGGATCTTCTCGGTTCATACTATGTCCATCAAGATGGTTTGTATCTTTGGTACGAAGTAATACTTGCAGATATTTCCCATCCCAGAATTATAAAAGACAAAGAAATTCGCGGCAAACTTGCTACTCTGAAAAATTGAGATCTCAAATTTTCTTATCATGTATGATTTTACTAGGTATGTTAACAGTACCAGCTTTTGCACAAATCTCGGTTCCAAAAAGCCTTGATCACCCTGGTATCAAATGGGACTGGAAGATAAAAGCAGAAAATTACACCTTTGATGTTATTACAGTATCAAACTATGAAATGCAAAATGTAACCTTTAACGAGATGAACAAGGAACTTGTTTTTCTTGGCAACAGTACACATGATGGAAACATTGCTGAAATTCAGATACCAACCAATCTGATAGGTGGAAAACTAACAGTAACACAAGATGGAAAGCCAGTCTCTTCCATAGTGATTCCTGGAACTGACAGCTCCACAGTAATGCTGAAATTCAATCAGACTGGTACTACAAATACAAGTATCATTGGAACAACATATCTTCCAGAATTTTCAAATGTCGCTTTGCTTGTAATGGTATTGTCTATTTCAATGGTCTTGTTAATACCTAGGATTAAAAAATTCTAAAATCCATTGTTATAGTCTTCCCACATGTTTGCTCTTGTTGTAAGCTTGTTCATCTGATAAAATATTCCGCCAACAATACCTGCTTGGTAAAATGCGTATAGGTAAACTTGAGAATGTGTTGGGTCTGAGTGGGTAAAGGTAAGAGCAAGCATGGAAAAGAAGATGTATGTCCCAACAAATGTAAATATTTTGCTAAATATTCCCTCCATCCCAACTATTCTCCTTGTTGCAGCTGCCATTATTGTTATGCTTGATACTATCAAAAATGTCAGCCCTCCATTTGTCTGAATAAATTCTGTTGCCCATGGAATCAAGCCGTCTGTAAAGATTGACTTGTGTGATGGTTGTACGCCCCCATGAAGTGCAAAAGAGACTGCCGTAAAAATTGCCCCCATCATGAATAAAAACAAGAATACCTTGAAGAATGCTCGTTTTAATGGGCTGCGGGATTCTGAAGGATGCATTACCCTGTCAGTCATTTTAAGGCCATATAGAAAACCAATTCCAAAGGATGGTGCAAACATCAAGTCCATAATTAAAGGACTCTGTCTTATCATTCTGTCAATATCTGGTCCCAATGTGAGATATGAGACTAGAGCTAGTGCCGCTGCTCCTAAAAATATTGCAATATCTATTGAACTTCTGTTCTTCTTTAGATCCAATAGGTCTACTCCCCAATCATCCAACTTGATATTGCTGTAAAATTGTGAATTAAAGAAGGAAATAAAAAGGATTTTGCCTTTCTTATCAACTCATTTTGCCTTTTATTTGGGACTTGTCCATCTTGTATTATGAAAGCAAAAATTATACTCATGGCTATTGGCATTGTAGTTTTTGCATTTGGAATAATCTTCTACCTTCAAGGAAATTCCATGGTTGGCCCTACTTCATCGTTCATGTATTCAAATCCGAAATGGATTGTAAACGGTCAATGGATTGCCGTTGGTGGTGCATTGATCTTGGCTGCAGGTCTTGGAATCAGCTTACGACGCCCAAAGTCATAGTGGATCTGACCCTAGCTAATTGACGAATCTTTTTTGTAATTAGGCTGTCCATCTGGGATTCAGTATCGGTTTCAGCTTCTACTACGATGTCGTAATCACCGTATACTACCTTTGCATCCTTTACTTTGTCTATTTTCTTCAATTTTTCAACAATTTCGTTTTCGGAACCAAGCTCGCAACCGATCAAAACGTATGCTTTTTCCATACTATGTTAAATTGTGATACAAGCTTAAATCCTTATTCCATGCCTTTGGTGTCTTTCTTCCCAAGCTATATCATGGCTCAACTTGGATTTTCCGCCAATTGGTATTAGCCATGGAATTAAATGGCAGTCTTGAAATGCTATTTCATGGGATTGTTTGGAAAATCAAAGCCACGAGATGATACCATTGAACAAATGAGGGTATTGCTTGATAACTTTCAGTTTGCCGACTTGCAGATTTTTTGTACTGAAATACTTGGAACCACGCCGGCAATGGATCAGGAACATCTGTCAAGTATAGAACTGCTTGATTTTATATGGGATCAATATCATAAGGGAAAAATACAATTTTCTCAGATAAAGGAATTTGCACTAAAATATGAAATAGTTGCAGAAAGCTTTTTTGAATAAATTTCTAAATTTGTATATCTAATGTCTCTAGAATATTTGTCATGAGATCATAAACTCGTATTATGTGGTTATTTGTATCTGCAATGTACAGCTTGTCTTGATACCATTTGACATCACTTGGCTCGTATAGTTCTAGTGTGTCGCAACTTGGATCATCCAGTCTACATGTTGTGCTCATGCCCTGCTTTCCAATTAATGTCATGACTGAATCATTCTTTTGATCAATTACTCTAATTGAAGAATTGTAAGTATCTGCAACAAATATTTTGTTTGTAGTTACACACAATCCTAATGAGTGTTGGAATAATGATTCACTGATTTTGCCATCTTTGTATCCAAATGCAAATAGTCCATGACCTGCAATGGTTCTGACATACTGCGTCTTGAGATCTATTTCCCGGACTGATGATGTTTCACTATCTACAAAGTATATCGTGTCATCATGAATGAAAATTCCACTTGGCTGTGCAAGATGTGCTTGCATCCTGTTGCCGTCTATGATGTCTTCTTGACCGTTCCCTGCAAAAGGCTTTGTCAAATCTGTATTGATATCATATACCCATATCTGATGATTTCCTGCCATTGCAATAAAGACCAAGTCATCTTTTACTGCAACATCCCATGGGGATGAAATTGAAACTTCTTTTCCTCTACCACCTGATGATCTCCATGGACCTTGTTTACCTGTTCCAACAAGTGTAGTAACGTGATTGTTTTGCAGGTCTATTTTTCGTAACGCATGATTTTCTGTGTCTGCAACAAAGATGAAATCATCTTTCCATACCACTCCCTGGGGTCTGAAAAATGCAGCATCTGTAAATTTGCCATCTTCTAGTCCTATCTTTCCACTACCAATGATGTGCAATACTTTGCCTGAAAGATCTGTTACAATGACTCTATTATGATTCGAGTCTGATATGGCAATCATGTCTTTTGATACTGATATCTTGCCTGGAAAAGATAATGTTGCACTACTCTTTTTGATAGTTTTCGCAATCTTGATTGGTTCTCTTGCCAGCGTGTGAGATCTTTCATGCTTTTCTAAAATGACATCAATCGTATCTTCTATCATCTCTTTTTGACCCTCTCCCGACTGTCTGTACACTAGGATCCCATTGGGATCAATTATGGCAATTGTAGGCCAGCCATTGATTCCAAACTTGTTCCAGACGGCCATTTTCTCGTCTACTAGTACTGGATGTGATATCTCATACCTTGCTACTGCCTGTTCAATATTTTTCCTGTCTTGCTCATTGAAGAATTTTGCAGAATGTACTCCTATGAATACAACTGGCATGTCGCTGTATTTTTTTTCAAGCTCTGCAAGTATGGGTAATGTGTGCATACAATTTATGCAACAATAGGTCCAAAAGTCTAATACTATCACATGGCCCCTGAGTTTTTCAAGTGAAAGCGGTTCTTTTGTGTTGACCCAATTAAATTCCGGGGGAAATTCTGGTGCCTTGGTAACTTTGGAAAATATGTTGTCAAACATGAATATACAAATTTAAGATTTTGATTATTTAACAGCTCTTCAATACTAATGCCATTCTTAATGCGATAATTTTATTAATCTACCACATCTTTTCGTTAACATTGGATCTTTTTAAAAAGAAATTCAAATGTGAACAATGTGATGCCAAGTTTACAGTTTATGATGATCTGATAAAACACGCCCGTCATGATCATCACCATGACATTGTCAAATGTGACACATGTGGAAAAGAGTTTATCCATGAACAGGATAGGCTTCACCATTCAAGGGAGGAACACCAGAAGAAAATGGAGGGACGCATTCACAAAAGTGAACACAAACATGAAAACAAGTCCCCTTCTCCGCAAGATGAAGTTGATGCTCACACAAGAAATTTTGGAGATAATCTATAAATCCCATGACGTAAATGTTTATTCTGACTGGAGCATAAGTATGCTAGTAACTGGTCCCAGGCCTAGAATTTTTGAACGTACCGTCTCGTTTAACTCTCTCTCTGTCATGGTTTGAATTTTTACTATCACGTCATATACGCCATGTGTTGCTTGTACTTCTTTGACACCATGTAATTTCTGTAGGGATTTGACTATTTGTTGTTCTTTTCCAAGATGACAGTTTATGAGAACAAATGTTTCTTGCAAGTCTTTATCTTTGTAATCATTGTATTTGAATGACATAGATTGCAGTGTGTACTAACTAGACTTTAACTCAAGTTTGCTATACTGATGCATGATTCACATTGTATCAAAAATAATGATAAATTCATCTGCTAAAAAAGTCTGGAGTGTAATATCTGCAATTGAAAGGGATCCATATTTTTGGAAAGGTCTTGAAAGAGTACGGAATACATCACATGGTAGAAATGTGTTTACTCGGGAGGTGACATTGAGTAATTCTGATAAATGCTATCAAAAAGTCACTCTCTTTCCTATCGAAGGCATTCATATCAAATGGACTAGAGGATCAATAATTGGTATAAAAGACATTTTGATAACGCAAATCGGGAATCAAACCCTTTTGGAAGTTGAGATGAACTATGAGATACAAGGAATTGCACAACTTCGTTCCAGACGTATTTCAGAGGAATTACAAAATGAATCTGAACTGGCATTACAGTTGATAAAAGAAGACATTGAACAAATTGAACCCTTTCAAATAAAAGACAGAAAACAATGGGTGGATTTGATTCGTGAGTAAACACAAACAAATACTGGTAAAACCAGTACTAGACGTTTCTACAAACAGTTCGCAGAAAATAAACGAATTGTTTCCAAAATGTACTACGCCTAATTGTAAAGGATGGCCAATAGTGACTGATAATGTTTCAGGTGAGATCCTTTGTGGTTCCTGCGGACTAGTTTTAGAAGAAAAATCTCTAGAAACTATTTCGCCATATGCATATGATTCGACTGATTATCTGGCAAAAAAAAATTCTGGAATGGGTATCTCTCTGACAATGTTCGATATGAACATGACAACCATAATCTCAGACAGGGATAGCCTAGGAAATTCTCTTTCCAGAACCGCCAAGAATGATTTTCATCGCCTGAAAATGCTGAACACAAGGAGTATTACTTCTAGAAATAAAACACTACGGGCTGCCCTTTTATTTCTAAATATGTTACAGATGAAACTGGGAATGCCAGATTCTGTGACAGAAAATTCTGCTCATCTGTACAGAAAGGCAATGCGCTCCAGAATGACTGTTGGACGAAAGTCAAAAAATCTAATGTGTGCATGCGTTTATGCATCTTGTAAACAAGGCGGAATCCCTAGATCTATTCTTGAAATATCTCTTACAAGTAACGTAGGAAAAAAAGAAATTGCAAGAACTTATCGAAGCCTGATTGAAAAATTTGATCTATCTATAATTCCTTTTAGCTCTAAAGAATTTTTAGCAAGAATTGCAAATGAAGCACAAATTAGTGAAAAATCAAAAAGAAGGGCCTTGGAAATAATCTCTACAGCTGAGGAAACCGGTCTTGCACGTGGTAAACATCCAAAAGCATTAGCTGCAGCATCGCTCTATTTGGCATGCATTCTAAATACAGAACAAAAGACGCAAGCAGAGATAACTAAGGCCTCGGGTGTTACCTCTACTACAATACGTGCAAGATATAATGATCTAAAAAAATTATGTATAGAGTCAGAAGATAAAGATAATTTGCAAAAAACTTGGCAAAATAAATGACAAGAAATATGTTTTTCATGTATTCTCGGGTATGAAAATTCCTAGAGTTGAAAAAATTGTGATCATGACAGTCATTGCAGTTCATGCCGACATTTCATCTTATGATCTTGGGATGATTTACATGATATAATACGACAAATTATTTTACTAAAAACACAGTTAACATTGTTATGTCAGATTTACAGCGCGCTTTATACGACAAATTGGTACAAATCTTAAAAGCTCAGTAACATATACTAAAAGGAGTTGAGCTCAAGTAAAAAAACATCCACAATCACATTTCGTCTTGATGAAAATACCATCAAAAGATTACGTAACGAGTCTGGGCATAGGCAAGTAAGTACTAATACGCTTGTAAATCAGGCGCTGAAACAGTTTCTGGATTGGGGCATGTACGAGTCCACAGTTGGATTTGTAATAATAAACAAACAGGTTTTTGTCCACGTTTTTAACAAATTTGACGAAAAAGAAATAGTTGATGTTGCCACTAGTGTTGGCAAAGATGAGGTAAAAAACATGGCATTATTTATGAACGGCAGGATTGACATCAGGTCCTTTTTGGCGTGGTTTGAATTACGAATGATAAACTCGGCAGTTCAAGTAAGCCATATTCATGAAGATGATGGATTTCACAAATATGTCATGAAACATGAATTGGGAAAAAACTGGTCTGTATACCACAAGACAATTCTTGAATTAATATTTGAGGAAGTCTTTAATAAAAAAATTGACATAAACATTGACAAGACAATGATCTCGTTTGAATTCTTTGAATGAAAGATAGTTTTAGCCATTGACAAACTTGGCTTCATATACTTTTTTTGCATATTGTATTGATATGGAATCTAAATGCTCTGTCACTGCAAGACCTCTCAAACTGAATACACCATTCTCAAATTGAGATATTAATTCCGATGGCATATCTACTACTGCCTTGTACACACTGCCATATTCGGTAGGACAAGTGACTGTTAGATGCATTCCATCTGAAACACCTAGGCAATTACTGTATGTGTACTTGGCATTAGTACTAGGATGCTGTGTATCTACATGTTGTGTATCTACACGATGGGTATCTACACTAGGTGTTTCCTTGATTGACTCGATCACACCTGAATGTTCTGAAGGAATAATCATTTGGATCTGAGATGATCTAGAACTTGAAAAAGACTCTGTATTGCTCATGCCTAACATGCCCAGAATCATAATTGCTACAATTAGTCCTGAAATAACAAGTATATTTCTGTAATTCTTGTTGCGAGGATTCTTTTTTGGATTTTTTAGTTTTGTATATCTGTCATAACTCTGGATTGTAGTAACTGTTCTTTGTGCATTATCTATTTTGCATGGTTCAAGATGTATGTGATGAGAATGAAATTCTGCGATAGTTTTTTCGCTGCATGTTAGGCATATTTTTTGTATAGCCTTCCTGCACTCCGTACATGCAGACCATTTGATGAGGTCTCCTCCACATGTTCTGCATGATTTATCTGGCATTTACTTTACTCCTGTATATTTTTACAAATATGACAACACCTGCCATTATCGTAGCAGCTATAACTGATAATGCCGTTATGATGTTATTCCAAAGGGGGTTATTTTGAGCAGGTTGAAATGTGGAATTGCTTTGTATGGGTTTGATCATAGAAGTATTTTGACTGTCTTGCAGTGACACATTGTCCTGCTCTCTAATCGTATTGGTATTGACATGTGGCTGAATTTCTGACTGTGATGCATTTTGATCTATAGTGTTTTTTTGTATAGTGTTTGTAGGACTAACTGTAGAATTTTGATATGTTGGCAATCCATAATCAGGGCCTGATGTGCCCATCTGGTGTGGCAGTTTACCTATGACTGCAAGCGCTTGCCTTATTTGTTCATCAGTCCAGCTACGCGCCTTGAGTTCTGCATAAAACCGAGCCTGACTAATAGTTCCGTTCTGATATTCTTTTAAAATGGTATCACCATTATCTGCGATTGGTACACCAGATGGAGGTATTCCGGGCGTAACTAGGAATGGAATAATATTTGTAGTATAATTTTGTTCAGAATCACTTTCAAGTACCCACCCAAGTTTGATTTGATACATACCTACAGGTTCATCTTTTGTGTTACAGAGGGTGGAAAACCTCTCCAATATCTTTCCATTTGATGTTACATCACACACTGAATTTTCAAAACCATTGAGAAAGACGGGCTTTGAATTGTTTATGCTGGGCAATGAAAATGTGATGACTCTGTCAGCAAAATCGTGATTTATTGCATCGTCATGTGTATATATTGGGAAACAGTCTTGCCCTCCACAATTACTTGTCAGAGTAGTGCCAAAAGACTGTGAAAATGGAAGATAAATGTAAAGATCAGGATATGGATAACTTGTTTTTGATATGTCTGGAATGTGGGACACAGTGATAGTTATCTTGGTTCCAGGAGGTCCAGAATTTGGAGATATTGTAACATATGGACTGCCAAGTGTACCAAGATCTGATGCCCATACCACATTGCCTAATGGTACAATTGCAATAAATATCAAAAATAATATTATTTTTCTCAATTATGAACAACGCTAAAATTCATAATTAATAAGACTTGAGTTGAATTTGTCAGTGAAATCTGCTATTGTATAATTCTAGATAATTGTTCTATGAAATATATTTTTAAATTTTGAAAAAATAGATGCTGATCAATGATATTTTTTCTAAAAACACGTGGCACTGTTTTCTAAGGCCTTGATTAAAACCCAGCAGCTATTGGGTCTGATGGCTTGATTATCTCACGTAATAGTGTAGTTGCATATGATCCTCTTGAGAGGGTAAACTCAACATATGGTTCCTTTATTGCAAAATCATTACATGATATGATGGCCTGTCTGAACCCTCCCTCCGTACTTGCTTCCTGCATCTCTTTTACAAAAAACTCTTTTGGAGTTATCTGCTGTTCTACAAGTATTTGTGATATGAAACTGTCAAATCGATTCTTTTTTGAGTACGAGTAACCTACAAGCGGAATTGCTAATCTCTGCTTTGGATCATTTTCGTATCTTCCAAGGTTATCGTCTTTATCAAAACATACATCCCCTTGTTGTGGCTGTATCATGTTCTCTCCAAACTCATATGCTCTTGACATTGTTTGGTTGTACACAAATGACTGGAATGCCTCAACAAAAAACCTCCGTAACTGTATTGGTATTGCACGAAGCGCCTTGAGTGGATTATCATGGCTTATCATTTCACTTAATACGATTCTTTCAATGTCCATTTGTGGAGGAACCTGGTCAAAGACTTTGGCATAATTTGACTTGTCCTTGAGCATTTCACGTACCTTGTTATTGTGTACCAAATCATATTCTGAAGTAAAGGAAAGCAAAGTCTCCACCGCATAATCAAAATTTTTTTGCAAAATGGCTTTTCCTATTATGTGAGATACTGGTCTCTTGCTTCCAAATCTTTGGTATCCAAAAAAATTTAGAATCTTGTCATGGTCTGTAAATTGAGCAACTTTTACAAAATCTGCATTTTCTATTTTTATTTTGAAATGGTTTCCAACCATGTCTTTTTTTGTAAGGGGTTTTTGAACAAGACCGATTTTCTCAAGTGTGTATCTATTTGTAATTAATGTATCTGCAGATCTTCCTGTTGTCATATCGCATACATACTGCTCAGTTGTAGCATTTGCATCCTTGAGGCCAAGAGCTTTGAGTCTCAAACCATATTTCGTAAAAATATCTGATAGTGCATGGTTTGTGTCTATGCCCTGTTTTTTTAGCTTGTATATTGCATAACTTCCTGACGATGAAATCTTGTCAAGTACCTTGTCTCGCAATATTTCAGAGACGAAAAACTGCTCTGGAGATGATTTGATCTTACCTCCCGTACCCTCTGTCTTGGTACAATAAGTAGAAATTCCAATCAGTTTGTCTAGGTTAGGAACCACTTCTTACTCTAATGTCACGCTGATGTACTTTGATACCGTGATATCTTGATACCTTGCACCTATCAAGACATTATACGTTCCTGGCGTGGCAAAATTGTCCGCTGATATTCTGACCTTGACGGTCTGCGGTGTATCAACTGTGATGCTAGTCTGTTGTGGTTTAACTGAGATGGTTTGAGGTCCAGCGGTATTTGCTGTAATTATGGACACCGGAGAACTGAGCTGCTCTTGTGGGTTGATGTTAAACGATACTGTTGCATTTTGTCCATGATGTATGATGATTGAAGCATCAGATGTAGTTACATTGATTGGAAGCGCAACACTAGGATCCAAAACTCCAATGTTGTTTTCAACCCATTCTGTAAACCATACCTTGTTGTGATTTACTGTAAAGTCCAGTAACTGGGCCACTCCGCAGTCTGGTATGGTTCCACAATCTGACCAATTGGGATTTTTGGATGGGATTACATATTCTACAAGGGATTGGGCTGATGGATCATATGCTCCCAAACTGTTCGCAACTTGTTCGTTGAACCATAACCTTCCATTGTCATCAAAATGATCCCAGTATGGTCTTGATATTGGCGTCTTGATTAATCCTGATGCATTACCATATGCCGATACTGGCGGTGGGGAAGTTGTATGCTTTGTAAATTTTTTACTTATTGGATCAAAATCAAAAAAGTAACTGCTTGCAGTGTCCATTATCCATAACTTTCCTGAGGAGTCAATTGTTATTCCATTTGGTGCTTGAATATCTTGGGGCAAAGTATACTGGGTAAAGTTACCTGTTTTTTGGTCATAGCTTACAAGATTTCCTCCCTGTTGATATATCCAAGTTGTATACCATATTTTTCCTGAAGAATCCGTGACCATTGAACTTGTAAAGTTGTTATTGCCAGGGGATGGAATGGTGGTCATGCCTATGTCTGGACCTATATGATCTGTGGAAAATACTCCAATCTGTCTTCCAGTAAAGTCATTGATGTAAGCATTTTTACCATCAATTAGTAACATTTGTGGGAAAGATCCACCTGACGAATTGCTCTTTGGAAATACAAACCTCTGATAGCTCTTGTCTATTGGATTGAATTTCCAGACCAAGCTGTGTTGCGAGTCTGTAATCCATATGTTTCCATCTTGTGCAATGCCAAGTCCCCACATCATGGATTTTTCTCCACTTTGCCACTGTGGATTGGCAAATTCTTGGAATGATTTTGAAGATGGATCAAACTTGCCCAAGTTTCCTGTGTTTGATTCTGTGAACCAAACGCTGCCAGACGAGTCTACTACTATTGCAAGCGGCTGGGTACATGCTGTGGGTATCTTAAATTCTGTTATGTACTTGTTTGATTTGGCTGGACCTGTCTGACAAAATGTTGGCCTGTCCTTGTCTTTGTAATTATCTGCTGGTGTACCAGTGATTGTTCTATCTGTGGTACTAACCCGGTTTGCGACCCGGCCGCCTCCTAGGAATGCAACACTTACTGTGGAAACTATGAAAATTGCCATAAATGATAATGCAAGAAGCTTTTTGGTATTTTTATTCATAAAATCTTGGCTGTTTTTACCTTGTTATATTTTATACGTAAAATCGTACGAGTATGGTTCTTAGACGTTATTTTCTCTTGATTGATAAGGTTTTCTGAACTTCATTTATACTACTCAGAAATTTCTGTTTGGCTTCATATTCATCTGTTACCTTGATTGTTATTTCTGAGGCTGCGAACATTACGTCCTTGACAAGTATTGGTGGAGATAGTCCCAAAAGTTCGCCTAGTATAGCAAGTATGTTATTAAAAACTGCGTTATTTTTGTAGTGAAAGACAGTGTTACCATCTGCAATCTTTGGGTTTGGTTCTAGAGGAATGACAAGGTCATGTGAAGTAAACTCTGTTATGAATGATGCAATATCTTCTTTTACTTTTGTACTGAGATCATCTTTTTGTGCAATTAACTTCTCTTTTGCCTTTTCCAAATCTACTGATGCATCATAGTAGTCTTGACCTATCATTTTTGCAAATGTAGACTCTGTTGGACTCTTCAGGGGAATCTCATGAATTCTAAAATTCACTGTTGCAAGCTCGTCCTCAGTATCTTTTAGCTGTGACCTATTTTCTCTGATGCGTGATGCAACCTGCTCTAGAAAGGCAAAGTCAGCCATTTCTAGCTAAACTCATGGACTACGTCCATAAGGCTTGCCTTGAATTCTTCAGTAGACAATCCCCACTTGCCATATTCGTCTTTGAATGCATCCCATGAAGCTTCTGCTTCACTTGCAATCTCTAAGATCTTTGTTCCGATTGCCTTTGTATTGACAAGTATTGTAACATTTGCCTGCTCCGTTTCTAGAATTGGGATCTTGATAAATATCATTCTTGATTCCTCAATGTGGAATCTATCTTTTATGATGTTCTTTAGTACATCTCTTTCTTTTGCTTCAAAATCTCCTTTTACTTTTACAAGCACACAACAGGAATCCTTTGGTCCTCCCTTGTCTCTTATGTCGTTTTCATCAATATCAAACAGTACTGCATCTTCTTTCTTGTTGATGTGTTCTACAATTCCCTCCATTGTATTGTGTTTGGTACTTGTCATCAGATCAGAACTCCACTGTCTCTCTTCAGGAATAACTGGAATTACCCAAGTAACTGCAAATCTTGGTCTCTTTGTTGCAAGCCATGTCCTATAGTTCGACATGTCCCATTCTGTCTCTCTTGCAAAAGATGCTATAAACATAGAAATTGCATTTGCTGCAATCAAATTCATTCCTCTATAGTCCTTCCAACCTACCTCGTGTTCCTTTGGAAGGTCGTCTATTATGGAAGATATTTTTTCCAACCTCTTTTCATGTTTTTGTGCAAGCTCTCTTAGTCTTTTATTTGAAAATAATATGGAACAATCACTGTATTTTATCTGGTGTTCAAGATTCATTACTATGTTAATTGCAGATGCCTCTAGAATTACAGGATCCCATCCAAATTCTGGCAATAATCCAAATGATGCAATTGTAGCATGCTCTTTTGTGTCTTTTTTGATATATTGCATAAACGCACTTGCAAATGAAGCACCTGTGCCCCCTCCCATTGCAAATGGAATTGTGAAACCTCTTACTGGTTCTGGGGAAAGGCTTGCAAGCTGTTTTTGCATGTCATATTTTGTACTTACTTCTTTGATGAATCTAGTACGGCCCTCTGCCCAGTTTCTGGCAGCACCGCCTGCACCTGAAATTACATGCTTGTCTCTTAGGGCAAACAGGTCTGGATATGACTGTAAAATTAAATTGGCAGCTCTTGGATCTAGATCAATTAAAAGCGCTCTTGGGATGAGTGGAATTTCATTTCCACCATAAGCGTTTGGAAATCGTAAAATTGTACTTCCATATCTTTTGAGTATGCGGGACTCGTCCTTTTCGCCCTTTAATGTTGGTTTTAGTGGATCTGCTCCAACATCAATCAATAGTCTTCTATATGCTTCTGCACCCAGGCCAATTCCGCAATGACCAAAACATGTCATTATAACCGGCGCTGGTGGTAGTGGGGCAAATTTTGACAAATCTAATCACTGTTTGAAACTAGAACTTGTCTCTTTAATGGTATAGTCCAAGATTGTACAGTCCATGCTTGATTGTTATAGACATGATGTTGTTTTTGTTCCACTTTTAATCCTAGAAATAAGCTAATCTTTTTGAATTTAAGATTTAGGAATGATTTATTCTTCTTCTGTCAGGGCTTGTTTGAGTACACGAAATTCTTCTATTGATATCTGTCCTTCTGCAAGTCTAATTCGTAGAAGCTCCACAGATGTATCTTTTTTGGGTTGGGCTGTAACTTGAGGCTGCTCTATTTCTGTACTGTTGTGAGACTCTACCAAATCCTGGATGTATCTATAGTCTGACATAACAATTGGCTCATCGTTTTTTATAATCTCCATTATTTCTCGTAATCTCTTTGGATTTCCCCTGCCCGATGCGAGCAGACCCTTGATTGTTTTTAGCATATCTTCTGACATTTTATTTCACTATTGTCTTAAACCTGGGATCCCCTTTTATCTTATCGAATGCCGAGTCTTTGATAGCCCAATTCTTTATGGTTTTGCCGTAATGGGATATTGCCTGTGCAAGAAGAACAAGGGCATCATCATTTTGTCCCATTTGTGCTTTACTTCGCGCCTTTGCATAAATTATTGTACCGTTTTTTGGAAACTCTTTTAGTATTTTATCAAAGATTGTGATTGCCTCCTCATGTCTGCCCATCTCTGATAGCTCCGTAGCCTTGTAGAATGTTGCCTCGTTATTTTCTGGCTCCCTTTCTAAAATTTTATTAAAGTATGATAATGCATCTTCATGTTTTTTTTGTTTGCCAAGTACCAATCCCTTGTAGTGCATTGCTTGCATGTTTTCAGGTTCTTTATCAAGTACCTTGTTCAGACAATCTATGGCAGCATCATATTTTTCAAGTCTAATTGACGCAATTCCTTTGTTATATAGTGCTGGGATGTATCCTGAATCGTTTACTAACGCCTTGTCATAATACATAACTGCTTTTTCAAACTGTTGCAACTCTGCAAAATGGTTCCCTAGATTGTTTAGTGCGTCTACGTGGTTGGGATCGTATTCAATTATTTTTTCAAAGCATGATACTGCATCCTTGTTTTTCTTTAGTTTCAAAAGAGACATTCCTTTGTTGTATAACGCATCTACATTTTTTGAGTCTTGTTTTAACGCCTTGTCAAAAAATGATACTGCATCTTTGTGCCTTTCAAGCTTGGCATAGCTTATACCCTCTAGAACCGTTTTTTCAATCTGACTTTTTTCACTCATTTGTATACACTAGAAAATATCCAAGGTGTCTTGTTTAATGTTTTTTGATGAAATTAATATGTGCGGGTAGATTTATTGGTCTTTGAGACAAATAACTTCTCTTATGACTATACTGGAGTCATTTACTTGCTGGTTCTTGCATTGATTCAGGAAATGCCTTTTTGATGTATCTTGAAAGGACTGGATACTGGATTATCAGAGAAGCCAATACTACTCCAAATGTGATCGTTTTTAGTATCTCTTTTACATTGCTTTCAGGAAGGGTTGCAACTAGTGCCACTGAAAGTGCACCTCTCATACCGCCAATCATGACGACATGTCTCCATGTACCAAATGTCTTTTCTTTTGTAAATCTATGTGTCACGGCAAGTATTGGATATGTGGATGCAGCTCTTGCCGCTAATACGATTATGACCGCAAGCGCAATTAGAGGAAGATTTTGTCCTATTCGAACAATGTCCATACTCAATCCCAGATACAAAAATGCAACAGAGTTTGCAAAAAACGCAATCATCTCCCAAAAGTTAGTTGTGTATGCTCTTACCTTCTCACTTATGATATGGGATTTTCTCATGATTATACCAAACCATAGTCCTGCAGCAGCTGCTGCAACCAGACCTGAAAGACCAAGTGAATTTGCGATTACAACTGCACCAAAAAGAACTGCTACTGAAAGTGCTGTCTCCGAAAATGGCTCTTCTAGTAATCGGTGTAAAAATTGCGAACCTACTGCAAGGCCAATTCCTATGCCAATGCCTCCAAAAAATACTAAAGTAAAATGTCCTATTGTTTCTAAAATATTGACATTAATTTCTGTTGAAGTGCTTGGCGAAAGTAATGATCCTTGTGCTATTGATACTGCCATGATTGAAGAAAATATGATTGCACCAGCTGCGTCATTAAAACTAGCCTCTGATTCCATCAGTGTTGCAAGTTGGACTGGAACCTTCATCCTCTTGAAAACCTCAATTACTATTGCTGCATCTGTTGGAGCAATTAACGCAGCAAATGCAAAAGCAACAATTGTTGGAAGTCCTGCAACATATGAGAGTAAAAGTCCCCCAACTATGGTAGCAACTCCAACTCCTACTGTGGATAATAATAGCGCCGACACCCTGATAGTTTTAAACTGTTCACGATCTATTCTCATCATTGCTTCAAAAATTAGAGGTGGGATTACAAAGTACAGGATTAGTTTTGGATCTACCTTGAATCCTGAAACGTTTGGAATTCCATGACCTGTAAAATCTACGATTGATATTGAAATTCCAATTCCAACCAGAATCATGGTATAAGGAATTCTTACCTTTGTTGCAATCAGAGAAGCAAGAAATATTGTCAAAAGAAATACCGGAATGACATATTCACTTGATAAAATGTGACCTAGACTTGACTCTACCATCTTTAGACATTTGGTGTTAAATTATAAAAATCGTTGCTCAGTATGATGCAATTTCTGATTATTTTCGCCTGTCCATCATTTTTTGTCTATTCTTTCGTATAATACGAAATCCCAAAAATATCCCAAGTGATATATTCACCATCCCAAGTGCAGTCAAAATAAAGTTTGGTTTGGTAAATACAATCAGTCCCATAAATATGCCCCAAAATCCTGCAATGAAAAACATGACTGTGATAATTCCTAACCTGCGATTGGAGGGATTGCTCATTAGCGATTTTGTTTTTATGACACTATTAAACATTGAGCGAATTGTATTCTAAATTATAACAATATGAGAAACATGTCTAGGAAAATTCTTTTCTTATACTCTGAACTAATCTTGCATTAATTCTTATCCTCTCCAAGGTCTGTGCAAGCTTCATCTCGGTTCCCGGAACATGATGTTTTGCAAAAAAGTTTTTGATCTCTTTTTCTTTTGCAAAATCAGATTCAATTGAAACACTACCAATTATTCTGTTAAGAAGTGGGTTTCCTACTCCGAATCTTGATACAATTCCTTTCCAGTTTTGTTTTATCCATGGCAAGACGAGTTCCTTGCCTTGTGGATTTGTAACCATTCTTGCAATTGGCTGAAATAGGTTTTGTGTTCTTACCTCTTTTGTAAGAGTAAACGAGAGCGTCTTTGATAATAATTTTCTATCCTGAAAGTTTGCAAGTGAACTAAGCAGTCTTACCATTTCTTCCTGTGTTTGTGCCTTGCGATACAAACCCAGCATTTTTTGATATGTAGACGAGTCTCCTGTCCATGCTATCACTGAATATATCGGGCCGCGAAGATCTGGATTTAGCTTTCCAGTCTTTGACAAGTTGGCAAATCTTGATCTTGCTTCTGTAACTATGTCTTGATCCTCCAGTCTTCCAAGTGAGCTGATTACCTGTGCACGCAAAAGTGCACTTGTTGACTTTTCTTCGTTGGCTGGATCCCATCCAAGTTTCGCAAATACCTTGTTAAAAAAATCAAGGTTGAATTTTTTTATCTCATCCCAAAATTCTTCTTTTGATAGTAATATGTAGAAAAAGTTCAGGCTAGATATTATGTCTGACAATACCACATAGTCATCCTCGTCTTCATAATGTCTCACACCGTCAAGATACTCTCTGAATGATATCTGATTTGATATGCAGAGTGCAAAGAGATCATGGTGAATACTCCAGCGGTCCACATTCGATATTGTTTTTTCTTCAACTTGCTTTGCTAGCGCATAAAGGGAGTCTTTGTCATATTTTACTCGATAAAATCCCTTTTGACCGTCATTTACCTTAAACCAGTCTTCCTTGTAGGGAATTGTAATAGGCCTCTTCATTAGTTTGGTAGTTACCTTGTCTCCAGTTCTAACAGAGAGTGGAATGATCCAGTTTCCTTGCTTTGCTTTACCATTGTTTTCCAAAAGGAATCTGCTCTGAGATAATCTCAATTTTGAGTCCTTTGTTTTGGCTTCAATTACTGGATATCCTACTTGTCTTACCCATGTGTTCATCATCTGTCGTACTGGTTGTTTTGATATTGATCCAAGCGAGTTCCAAAGATCTTCTGTTGTAGCATTTGCATATTCGTGTTTTTTCAGGTATCCGTACAATCCTTTTCTAAAATTGTCGTCTCCAATAAAGTTCTCTAGCATCATAAGTACACAACCTCCCTTGTTGTAACTAATCTCATCAAATATTTGTCGCACATCCGCGGGGCTTTTTACTGGCACATCAATCGGGTGTGATGATTTTAGAGAATCAAGACTCAAACCTCCTGTCATTTCTGAAATGAGGAACTGGTCCCAAAAATCCCACTCGGGATATAATGCATCGACTGCCTTTGTTGCCATGAATGTGGCAAAACTTTCATTGAGCCATAGATCATTCCACCATTTCATTGTAACCAAGTTGCCAAACCACTGATGTGCTATCTCATGTGCAATTACCTCAGCAATGTGTTGTTTTGTTTCAGTAGATGATGTCTTTGGATCATAAAGCAATATGGTCTCTCTGAATGTGATTGCACCCCAGTTTTCCATTGCACCTGACGCAAAATCAGGTATTGCAATCATATCGAGCTTGGGTAGTGGATATGCAATCTTGAAGTATTTTTCAAAATACGACAAGAATTGTTTTGTAAATTCTAATGAAAGTTTTCCTTGCTGTTTCTTTCCATGCGTGGTTATTACCCTGATCAGAGTCTTACCAGACTTGGTTGAAATGGACTCAAATTCTCCAACTGCAAGATAGAGAAGGTATGTGGACATGACTGGTGTAGTGTCAAACTTGTACAGGATCTTTTGATCTTCTATTTTTTTTGATATTATCGGCATATTTGATATTGCAGTGTGATGCCTGTCAACTAAAAGTGAGACATCAAATGTTGCCTTGGCTTCTGGCTCGTCCCAGCATGGAAATGCTCTTCGCGCGTCGGCTGCCTCAAACTGAGTGGTTGCAAGGTGTCTTTCTTTTCCTTTGTACTTGTACTTGCTTCTGTAAAACCCAACAAGCTTGTCATTTAACTGTCCTATGAAATCAATTGAAAGTACTGCCTTGCCAGATATTCTTCGAGAAAACGCAAGTGTAAGTTCCTCTGTTTTTTCATCAAGTCTTATCTTTGGTTTAATCTCTATTCCATTCCAAAATATCTTACATTGTTTTATCTCAAGTTCTGCAGCATGCAACACAATTTTGTTTGTGGGTTTTGATATCATAATTGATATTTTTTCTTTTCCTATGAATGTAAATTTCTTAAAGTCAGGCTCAAACTCTAGATTATAATTTATTGGAAAGACAGCCTTCACAAGATTTTGTTCTAATATACACGTAATATACTTTCTAATGCAGAATTTGGACTAGCCACTGTATGAAATGCACTCCGAAAAATACGATTGCAACTGCTTTTACTGTCTTACCTGTTGTCATTGCAATGGAATATTTCACAATATTGTATTTCTTTGTTCCAGCGACTATTGATACGACATCACCAAGTATGGGAATCCATGGGGACAAAAAAATTATTGTAAACCAACCGTATTTTGTCATTATGTTGATGCTTTTTTGTTCATATTTTTCTTCTGGAGTCTTTCTAAGTTTTTTTAACAGCCTTCCGTTGTATCCGATATAATACGCAATATAGCCACCAATTGTAGAGCCAACTACCAACACCACAAATACATCAAATACATTTGCTTTACCCAACAACAAAGCTGAGATGGTAATCTCTGTTGGAATTGGAATAAAACTTGAAAACATTCCATTGAAAAAAAGTCCCAACAAACCATATTTTATGAATATTGTATTATGAACTATGGCATGTATGATCTCATATAACATTGCCTAAACTTCTTTCTAGCTCATTTTAAATGAATTGCCATATTTTACATCATGATCATAAATTGCATTACCTATTTTTTTAAGAAGTTTTGTTTTGGATTTCTGTGCTTTCTTATCATGGCTGTAATCTTTTTTTTCTATCAAATCGTGCAGGCGTTCAAGATCTGCCCTTGATAATGCATTGATTCCTCTTGCAAATATGATATCTAAGAGTTGAAGTCTTTCGAGATCATCGTTGTTGTCTTGCACAATGACCGTATCTCTATCTTTAATATTTGTCTTACATAAGAGTAACGCATGTTATACAGAGTATCTGTGTCATTTCACAAGAATTATCTTACAATAAAAAACGATTCCATCGAAATTGGTATAATGGAAAAGCCTGTGAAAGGTAAGGCAAATGCTGTGATAGTAAAACAGATTGCAAAACATCTTGGAGTATCAAAGTCTAAAGTAAGAATAATTGCAGGAGAAAAATCACAGGATAAGATAATTGAAGTGATGTCATAATTTACCAAACCCTAAAAAACAAGTCAAATCCAGTTTATCACGTGAACACATGTGCAATTTTGATAATTTTTACCATCGCGATTGTATCCGTGATGACATATCCTGGATATTCTCAACTTACCAAGTCTGGTGCTACACTTGAAAATGGCATCTGGCATACTACAGTTGGAAAACAAGTGCAGGTTACAACAGATGTCACTAACGGACAAAACAGGGCACAACCGTTTGCATATCTTGTACAAATTGAAAACCAAGATGGGGTTGTATGTTCTTTATCATGGATCACAGGTACACTTGATGTAGGTCAGTCTCTAAGTCCGTCCCAGTCGTGGATACCTACTACACCAGGAACATATACTGCACAGATCTTTGTATGGACAAGTGTCGGAAATCCTGACGCACTATCTCCCCCACTTGTAATGAAAATTATTGTATCATAGATTGAACAGCGCCCAGATTAGCATCAGTTATAATTTAGAAATTTACAGCCTATGTATGGATATTAGGAGAAGAATTCCAGTTTATCTCATGATTGGGGTGGCGTTTGCATTTACGCTCTATTTTTTTGTCTCTCCATTCATTTATCCGTCAGATCAGGGTGGTGGTCAGGTGCCTGCCTTTAACCAAAGTCCTGATTCAGTTTCAACACTGGCAAGTGATGTTGATGCATGTGTATCAACGCCGACTTCAGATTGTGATCAAGAAATGTTACAGATAAAAAATTATTGTGCTAATAACAGGGGCCAAAATATTTCTATCTGTTCTGATGTCAGGGTGCAGGAATATATTGACAGCAGGGGACTTGAGCGTCCAACCATAAACACTGGAAATTGATTGTTATTTCTGAGCTTCTTGCATGAATCTTTCCATGTTTTGCTTAACTAGGGGAATTATCTTTTTTGTTATGATTTGATGAAAATCGTCTGCATCAGGATCAAATGACAGTAAAAGTACGTGAGCAAGTCTTCGGTTTTCGTCAGCAATTGGTATTGTGGCTCTGATAATTTTTGTATAGTGTGAACTTGCATAAGAAATCCTTCCAAGTAGATACTCCCACCTAAGTCTGGTGTACTGCCTTGTGGCTGCAGTTATTGCATACTGTGCCCTTTCCTCTGGTTTCATTACGGGGGTTAGACCTGCCCTCTCGGATGCCCCTTCCAACGTTCCATCTCCATCTGCAATTCCTGCAAATCTTATCTTCTTGTCTAACGCTACTACGTTTTTACAGAAATCATCAAAAAATGCCATTCAATATGGAGTATCAGTTATGCTATATTTGCTTTCTGGGAAATTTCTTTTTACATGTTGTCTTGTTTTATGCTAGCAGGCATTGCTTTTTGAAAGATAAAGTTACACAACAGCATAAATCCAATCCATATTAAGATCATAAGGACAGGTGTATAGTGCCCTATGCATTGATTGCAGATAAACTTGTTCAAAAGAAACACAATGATGCCTCCCACAAGAGCACCTGTTGCATAATCCAATAACCTCCACCAGAAATATTTCATTTGTTCTATATTGACATGTCTAAAATATAAGATTGATTTTACTTGTTTGTTAGGAAAAATATAGCCTGATGTTTTCCACTTCGATCTTTATCCATTCGCAAAAGATACTCCAAACAGCATCTGGTGTAGAGTCATACTGGAAGAAAGTAAGCATTACTGCAGTGGAGTTATTTTGCAAGGAAATTATTCTCATGTATGCAGGTGTCATACTCTCTTCGGTAGGTCCTGCATAGATGTCAATCAAACCTGCCTTTTGATCTGTGTCAAATCTGATGAATGCCTCTCCAATAGGAGTTAAAACCTTGTATTTGCCATTGACTAATGTTAGTTTCTTGACAAACTTTGTAGCCCACTTTGGAATATTTTCAATATTTGATAAAAACTTGAATACTTTGTCTATCGGTGCGCTTACTACACAAGTCTCAGTTACAGAATTCAATGTCTAGTCTCAAAATGCCTATTAATTAAATGGTGTTTTGGTAACAAACAAAAGAATGACTCATAAATCCGCGGCTTGAGTTATTGCAATAGAATGTCTCTGAAACCAAAGAGTGCAGAGGAATCACGAGCAGAGATGACAGTTAGAATGTTTCCATCTGATGCAAATCCTGCAGGAAATGTATTTGGTGGCGAAATACTAAGGCAAATTGACTTGATAGCAGGTCTTGTAGCTCAGAGACACTGCAAGAAAAATGCCGTAACTGCATCAATTGACAGGGTCAACTTTTTAAAACCCGTTCTAGTTGGAAACGCACTGATACTAAATGCCAGATTAAACTATGTATCTCATTCTTCGATGGAAATTGAAATAAAAGTAGAGGCGGAAAATCTATTTACTGGAGCTCGAACTCTTACAAATACTGCATATGTTACCTCTGTTGCATTAGACGAGGCTGGCAAGCCAACAGATGTACCTCCACTTTTGATTGTCACAGAAGATGACAAGAAGAGGTTTACCGAGGGGGAGCAGAGAATGTTGCAGAGAAAAAGAGAACGAAAACACTAGTCTTGATTGATATTGTTGAAATAAAACCATGAGCATAACTTGATACTGATTTTTCTCTGAAAAAACCATGATGTAGACACGTTTTTGTAACAAATGAATCGCCGACAATTGGTTTTCTAAATTTAGTTTTCGATGTTGAATATACCTCTAGTTCAAGATTGATGGGATGATTTTTACAAGTCACGCTTAGTTGGCAAGATGTATATGATTAAGTATTTTTGTTGATATCGGTAGAAATGACTTTATCTTATTACATTAGACAATGTGATATTAATTTAAAAATAAAACACGTGTTGTCTTTGGCAGTGCTTGTTAGTGCATCCGCATTTTTCTTGGCACTTTCACCTGCTGCGGCTACACCACTTTCACCGCCAACGGAAGCGCAGATTGTGGTAAAAATAGACAAGGACCAATATAATCTAGGTGACATTATGGTCGTCTCAGGAGAAGTCAAAAGCATTGTAACTAACATACCATTAACAATCCAGATATTTGACCCTGACAATAACTTGGTTCATGTAGAACAGATATTGGTGGCAACAGATGGAAGGTTTTCATTACCGATAAAAATAGAAGGCCCGCTATGGAATCTGCCAGGCACGTATTCTCTTGTTGTACAATATGGATTCAAACATGTTTCTGCTATTGTAACTTTCCAATTTGAACAGGCCGATATTCCTACAGAAGGCGTGTTCAATGTAAAAGATCTTTCCAGTGGACAAAACTTTGATCTCAATTATACTATTACTGGAAGCCAAGTTGAAAGCATGATTATTGATAAACAAGATATTGCACTTGATATACAAATAGATTCAAAAAATCCTGGTATGATACACATCAAGATACCTAGATTGTTACTTGATGCAAAAAAATCGAGCAATGCTGATGAGTCATTTCTGGTCTTTGTTAACGGTGACGAAATAACCTCATTTAAGGAGACATCTTCTGATTATGGATATAGAGTGTTAGATATTCCAATTGTAAGCGGAGACTCTAAAATTGAAATTATTGGAACTACGGTTATTCCGGAATTTGAAAATGCATCTAGCCTGATACTGGTCTTGGCAGTTGGGTTGGTAACAATATTTACAGTATTGATGAAGACACGAATTAATCTCAAAATCTTGAATCTGTAAATGGTTTTATGATTACATCTTGACAAATAACAGATCTAGTGTTTTTCATGATCTTCTATTGTGTACAACGCAGCACTTTTTGCAGCCATCTCTGCAATTTTTTTATTTTGTGAACTTCCTATTATTATTACGTCATTTTGTTCAGGTGATAATTTCTCCATGATGAGCGAATGTATCTTTTGATCATTTCGCATCAAATTCTCGTCAGTCCCTGGCAAAACAAGTCTCTCGTTTTTACAGATGAGAGTAGTTGCTCCAACTGCGCCTGCCTTGATTGCAGCATCACGTTGTTCAATTCCACTTTTTATGTTATGTGCCATGCTCTTTAGAAGTACCACATGATTGAATTTTCCCAAGGCTACTGAGCACTTGGTAATATCTGTCTCTCTTGGAATTAAGATGTGTAATTTAGTGTAAAGTGCCTCTCCCTTGTTTGTCAGCCACATGCCTGCATTAGAATTTTCAACAAGGCCGTGCATTTTTAGGTGCTTTACTAGTGTCTTGATGGAACCTTCCCCAAGCCCAAGTTCCTGCATCATAATTGATCTACTTATCTTATTGTTGTCTGACATCATCTGCATTGTCTTGAAGACATGGACTAGATCGAAACTAAGCATTCTGCTTGGAGCATGTCTTTGTGCTACCTTGGAGAGTAGATGTATTACCTGATGCATACTGCTAAGTGTATGTTGTTCCATTATTAGATTTTAGTATTTTGAATTGGATAAACCATCCAATTGTTTAAATAATCATATTATGAGACGAAAATAGAAATGGCTAACACATCGCAAATCACAAAGACAAAACATGCGGTTCCAATAATTGCAGCAGTAGTTCTATTTGCAATATTTGGAATGGGATACTTTGAAGTGGGCTTTGACCAAGGACAGATCTTCAGCATATTCGAGGGACAGTCTGCATATGCACAAATGAATGGTGTGGGATTGATGCATGAGTACACTCATGATATGCGACACGCATCTGGATTTCCATGCCACTAGCAGTTTTTTAGTGAATTTTTTATTTTTCTCTTGTCTTCTATGATTTTCTTTCAAATAAACTTGTACGAGTTTTCTAGGATGACATGAAGCATAGCTTATTCAAAATGAAAAAACATGAACATAAGACCTGGTATCACATATGAAACTCATTCAACAAGAGGGGACTCAGATCTTCTATTGGTGGTCTGACCGACCCCTTTTAATCTAGAGAACTTGAACTTTTACTGTATTCTATGTCCTATGGATAACAATCAAATGTACCTGGAGGCGGATTTTTTATCCTTTCCTGAAAGTCTACTGCTGCATATTTCTGATCCACTGTATATGGAATGAACCCAAAGATTGGTGCGCTCACTGAAGTTGTTATGGTTGCCCTGGCTGGATCAAATGTAGTATTTTCTTGTCCAATCTTAGTTACTGCCTGTTTGTTTATGGCAAATATTCCATTTAATATTGCAGCCGATTTTGGTGATAACGTAGAACCTCCTACTGTAGCTTTTTCTATAATGTCTGAATTGTAAAATGCGTCTATTTCATACTTGGTAAATGTGACGGGAAAATATGAGGGATTGCATGCATCAGTTTGTATGCTAAGCTCAGTATCTGAGATTGCTACCTGCTGGCCATGATGAGGGCGAAATTGCAGACTATCTACTGCATATATGTCTAGTCCGACATATGCTACAACTATGATTGCAACAATAATGCCTACTGAAGCATATCTTTTGCCAGACATTCTCTTGGCAGATTTTGTCTCTGGCTGGGTTGGAATTTCAGGACTTGGGACTGTATTGTCTGATACATTTTCTGGCTTGGCATCTGTGATACTGTCATTTGAAACTTGGCTGGATTGAGGTTGATTTTCTGTCAAATTTTCTATGTACTGATGATCCTCAAAAGAGACTGGCTCGCCGTTTTTGACTGCAGTCAGAATGTTTTGTAATCTTTCGATATCTCCTTTCTGAGATTTTATCAACTCATCGATTTTATTGGCAAGATCTTCTGACATTCATTAAAAAGCAATCTGTTCTTAATTTAAAGCAAGTGGATCTAGCTTGACTGTAAATACTAGTATCTTATCTTGATCTCTTGAGCAATCTCTAGGAATTTTTGCATTTCTTGGTAAAACTTGATTCCTTTTTCTGTAATGACAAAATTACGACTTTTCTTGTCCGTTCTCAATTCTACTAGTCCAAAGTCTATTAGCTTTTGGCATTTCTCTATTGCCGTATAGTGTGATAGGTTGGCTATTCGAGCAATTGAAGATATTATTGTACCTTGCATTCCACAGTTCATTGTAACTTGTAATATCTCTGAAATTACTCCAATCTCTGATCTGTACTGTTGTTTTATACTGATTGCCATCAGTTTATCATTCCCATGATTGGTGTTGGAAAACTTGTTTTCATGCATTGTTTGTTAGAACAAGGTTATATAATCATTAGGAAACTAATGGTTAGGAACCAAATGAAAAGATTTGATTATGAAAACAGTGTGGGATTTATTGTGTATTCTGCGTCAAAGATGATGCAGAAAGCATTTGATTTGGAACTACGAAACAAAACAGGAATAAACTTGACCCAGTCTAAGGTCATATTTGCATTGTACATGCAATCTGGCCCAACTCAACGAGAAATTGCTGACAGGATTGGAATTGAAAGTCCTACACTTGTGCCAATAATTGATAAACTAGAAGCGGACGGATACGTGAAAAGAAAACCCGATGCAAAAGACAGGAGGATAAAAAGGATCTACGTTACCCACAAGACTGATTCATTATGGGACTCGATGCAGGAATGTGTAACACAGATCAAAAAAATCTCAACAAAAGATCTTTCAGAACAAGAGATAAAGTCTGCACTTGGCACTGTGAAAAAAATAACGGAAAACCTGACTGTTTATCTTGGTGATTCCACGTTGCCATCTCTCAAAAAAACTAGAGATTAAAAACGTAGGTATCTGGCGTTTGAATGATCTCACATATTCACAAAGAACAGGGGTCTCTGTAACTAATTCATATTTACTAGTGGCACTAACTATGGTATAATGGCAATACTGAAAACAATTGGACGAGTCCTGGTATTAATCATAAGCGGAATTGCCATAGTGGTTGTTGGTGGATTCATGATGGGGGCAGTTGCCAAGTTGTACCTGCCAGGGCGAAAAAAGGACAGACAAGAACCACCTGAAAAATTTTATGAACGCAAAAAAACAGATTAATATTAAACCCAGAAATTTTTGAATAATTATGACGCAAACAAATTCTGATTCACAGATATCTAAATTACAATCACTAAGGTATTTTGCTCCTGCCAGATCTATTGGAGATGCCAACTCTCTCTTGCCAAAAGTATCGGAGATTGTCGAAAAATATGTAAAGATATTGATGCCTTGGAAGAAAGACAATGGTACTCTACAACATGCATCAGATTCACTTTGGGACTTGGCTAGAATTGAAGCAATGAGGTCAGGCCGTACAAACACTTGGGATTTGGCCTGGAATTCTGCATGGAAAGAAGCAAGTCAGTCTGCCCGCGATAATTATGGATGGTATGGAAGTGAGTTTATTTCAGGAGAAACTGTAAGAGATGCAGCAAGAGATGCTGCAAAATATGCCGCAAGATATGCAGCATTTGAATCAGTCAAGGAAAAACTTGGCGGAAATAATCCATTTGAATATGTGATAGAATTGTATTCGATGGGCCTCAAACCCACATACTTTAGAAAAATAGAAGAACAAGAAAAATTTGTCATAGATTTTCCATTATACATCGATGGAAAAAATATACTAGGATGTTACTTGCACGGAGACAAGGAGATATCTTTTACACACCAATGGATTAATTATTGCACAAACTTGAAACCCGTAAGCAATCCAGAATCTAAGCGATCGTTTGCATAAAAGATACGCATCTCTTAAGTATCATAATTTTTTATAAAATACCATGTGCGAAATGATTGATGAAATTGAAATCGAACATCTAAGAATGGCACTATCTAGAGCAAGAAAGGAGATGCAAGAATCTGTACAAGAAAAACCACTTGCCGCCGTTGCCTAGTAATTCCACTCGTTAGATATGCCGTTCCAAAGTGAACGGTATTGCTTGGCATCTCCTGAGATCTCTTCTTTTATCCTATGTTCTATCGAAAAGTACATGTTCTCAAGTGCATCTACACCGCCATCTGCAAACAATTCCTGACCTATCTCTTTTATTCTGTCTTCCTTGGAAGAATAATCGGAGGCATTTGAATTTTGAATGCAATATGTTATGAGATCGTACAATTCTTCCTCAAGATAAGCATCCAATGGCATCTTGACTATGTTTACAGTATAAAAATTCTTGACTATTTTTGTAGTATGGTTGGTTTAATCCACGTTTGATCTTTTGTCTTGGTAGCAATCCATGTTTAAAAATTAGTCTGTCATATATCTAAAATTCCAAAGGTATAACAAGACATACCTACAAGTATATTCATAGTCCAAAATTCCGTTCAATTAAAAATATTGGAGGCGTATACTCGAGATGTAGGTAGGGGTGTTACACGTATTGACTACGAATCTATGGATGCCCTTGGTGCATCAACTGGTGATATTTTAGAAATTACGGGAAAACGAAGATCTGTAGCACGGTGCCTTCCACTATATCCATCTGATGAAGGAAAAGGAATTATTCGAGTGGATGGGCTTGGAAGAAACAACACGGGTGTAGGAATTGGTGATACTGTGACTGTGAGAAAGATAAAGACCGTACCTGCAGAAAAGGTAATAGTCGCCCCTCTTGATTCTATACCTCCAATCGACGAAAGATATCTGACTGATTCTCTAGAAAATATTCCGCTTGTAAAAGGTGACAATATAATGGTACCATACTTTGGTGGTAGGCTGACATTCCAAGTAGTTGGAATAACTCCTGCATCTGATGCAGTACTTGTAACTCCCAAGACAGAATTTCATATTGCTGAAAAAGGTGAAAGTTTGCGTGGAGTACCGCAGGTGTCATATGAGGACATTGGAGGAATGTCTGACGAGATAAAAAAAGTCAGAGAGATGATCGAACTACCAATGAGGCATCCGGAAATATTTGAAAAATTGGGGGTTGAGGCTCCAAAAGGTGTATTACTATATGGTGTACCTGGAACTGGAAAGACATTGCTTGCAAAAGCAGTTGCAAATGAGACCAATGCACATTTCATCAGCATATCAGGTCCTGAGATAATGAGCAAGTTTTACGGAGAAAGTGAAGCTAGACTGCGTGAAATATTCAAGGAGGCAAAAGAAAAAGCACCATCAATCATCTTCGTGGATGAAATTGATTCAATTGCACCAAAACGAGAGGAGGTTACAGGAGAAGTAGAAAGACGAGTTGTATCACAAATGTTGTCATTAATGGATGGCCTTGAGGGTAGGGGCAAAGTGATTGTTATTGCTGCAACAAACAGACCAAATGCACTAGACCCTGCTCTTAGAAGGCCTGGAAGGTTTGACCGAGAAATTGAGATTAAAGTTCCTGACAAAAAGGGACGATTAGAGATTTTATTAATTCATACAAGAAACATGCCTCTAAACGAAGATATCAATTTGGAAAAAATTGCCGGTACTAGCCACGGATATGTGGGGGCTGATTTAGAATATCTTTGCAAGGAAGCTGCAATGAAATGTCTGAGAAGATTGTTGCCTGAAATTAATCTGTCTGACGAAAAAATTCCCCCGGAAACCTTGGATAAACTAATTGTAAACTCTGAGGACTATCAACTTGCATTCCGCGATGTCACTCCGGCAGGAATGCGTGAGGTATACATCGAGACACCTGATATTAAATGGGGCGAGATTGGTGGGCTTGAAAATGTAAAGCGTGAACTTCAAGAAGCAGTGGAATGGCCCATGAAATATCCTAATCTTTACGCACAGCTTGGATATAGAATGCCACGGGGTATCTTGTTACATGGTCCAAGTGGAACAGGCAAGACACTGCTGGCAAAAGCAGTTGCAACAGAGAGTGAGGCAAACTTCATCTCAGTAAAGGGCCCAGAATTATTATCCAAGTGGATAGGCGAGTCTGAACGGGGAATCCGAGAAATATTTCGAAGGGCAAGACAATCATCACCATGTATAATATTTTTCGATGAGATTGATTCTATTGCACCAATTAGGGGGATGGGTGAGAGTGCAACTACCGAAAAAGTTGTCAGCCAATTACTCACAGAGATGGATGGAATCACTTCACTCAATGGGGTAGTGGTAATTGCTGCTACAAATAGGGCAGACATGATCGATTCTGCACTGCTCAGGCCGGGCAGATTTGACAAAATTATTCTAGTTCCAATTCCGGATAAAGAAGGACGACTCAAGATATTGGAGATAAGCTCTGCAGACATTCCTATTGAAAAAGAGATGGGAACTCCAAATGGGCTGAATCCAGATTATGTTGATCTGGCAAAGATTGCAGAGATGACTGATGGCATGAGTGGGGCAGATGTTGCTGCTATTGCAAATACTGCTGCCTCTATAGTACTGCATAACTTTGTTGAGAAATATCCTGATCCAAAAGATGCAGAAAAACAAGTGGATGCAGCAAAAATAAAGATGAAAGACTTTGAGGATGCAGTAAAGAAAGTCAAGATCCAAAAAGAACTAAAGATTGGACAAAAGGTAACAGTATCGCACTTTAGGTAATTTCCTAGCAAAAAATTACAATATAGTTTCTATCAAATAGTTTTGTACGAAATATCATGATATAATTTTTTTGGGCTAGTCTTCCGTCGGATCAGGCTTTGTCTTTTTGTCTGGAACCTGAATGTCTAAGAGTTCTCGCAATCCTTTGTATCTATTTCGTATGGTTACCTCTGTCACTCCTGCTGCTATTGCAATTACTTTTTGAGTTGTACTGTCTCCATGTATTGCACATGATAGGTATAGCGCAGCAGCTGCAAGACCCATGGGATCTTTTCCTGCAGAGATCTCTTTTTTATTTGCCTGTTCTAAAATCTTGAGTGCCTCCCGTTTTACTTTCTCGCTGAGACCAGATTCGCTTGCAATTCTAGACATGCATTTTATTGGATCCAATACTGGCATTGTCATGTCAAGCTCCTGCAATAATAATCTGTAACACCTTGAAACATCTTTCTTTTTTACATTGATTCTCTTTGCAACCTCGTTTAATGTTCTTGGAGTGCCAGTCTCTCTACATGACAAGTATAGAGCAGCTGCAATTAACCCTGGGATTGATCTGCCCTTTGCAAGTCCTTTTTCTAATGCTTTTCTGTAAATGTATGCAGTTTTTTCTACAACTGCATCTGATAGTGCAAGTTTGTCTTTTAGTCTACTAAGCTCGCTGAATGCCTGTCTGCAATTCCTCTCAGTTGCTTCATGAACCTGACTTCTGCTGTCCCATGTCCTAAGACGGGTGATTGTATTTTTCATTGATGCTGACAAGGGCTTACCAGTCGAGTCCTTGTTTGCTTGTCCAATTACTGTTGCAAGTCCCATGTCGTGCATTGCAAGAGATGTTGGAACGCCTGTTCTGGCTCTGTCTTCGAACTGTTCTTTTGAAAATGACTGCCTCTCAGGACCCAAGTCGTTTACAATCTCATTTATTACGAATCCACATCCTCCACAAAATCGCTCGCCTGTAGTGCCATCTGTTAACATCTTGGCTTTTCCGCATCTGGCACACTTTGTGTTCATCTCTGAGCCTTGTACTGTCATCAATAACACACATGTACAGCTTTTATCAAATAATAACCCAGCTATTTTCAGATAAACCAATAAAATCCATCATGTTTCTTTTTTGATAATCAGGATCTAGCCTATGCGTAAAGGAATTCTGATGGTACTAACCAGGTTTCTTGATATTCTAAATTTTTGTCAACTAAAAGTATACCTAGTTTGTATTTTTTTGCCATGTCTATTATAAAATCGGAAAGTGCACCCTTTTGTAGAATGTATGGCAATTCCTGGATGTCTGTAGCCAGTAACACTCTGGTACTTGGCATCTCCTTTTTGACACTAAAAATGTCCTTTTGAATTTCTAATGTGGATTGTCGCGTGATTTCAGGCTGGATCAAGACTGTAATTACTCTTTTTTCTTTTCTTGCCACCAGATCAAATCTGTATTGAGGATCAAAATCTGGATTGGACACATCATATTTTACATGCCACTGCATGTCCATGAGATAGTCTGCTACAATGTCTTGAATCATACTGAGTTCTAGCAAGTCTCTTGCAAATTCGACCCTCTTGTGTGCTCTTAGCAATGATTTGAAATACTTGTCAATAACTTGTTTGGAATACCTGGACATTTTTTCCTTCATGAAAATTGAATTGAGAAGCAGCTTGTTCTCTTGATACGTACTAAATGGATCTGATTCTCTATCTTCCAATGATGATTTGTTACATATCTGGTAATTAATCGCTCGCCATCCCCAATTCCTATACACTCTGGGATGCTCTAGTGGAACTCAGAGATAAGGTATTAATCATAAAAGGTCAAATAACTAATGTGGATTTTATCCAAAAGGGCGAGCCTGATGTCTCAAAACCGCTCTTGATTGCAGCCATGCAAGACATGGGAGACGTTGGAAGCATTGTGATTGACTTTATTAATTCAAATCTGAATACGTCGGTGTTTCGTGAAGTGCAGCCATCATACCCTGCATATGTGATTGACAATGGAGGATACATTGACATTCCGGAAGAAAAGTGGGATTATAGATATGCAAAAGATATCATTGTGTTTGGAGGGGGTTCTGGCCAACCATCTTCTACAGAAGAGCTAAATGTGCTGTGCCAAGATGTAATCAACATTGCAAAAAAATATTCTGTACGGTTCATATATACACTTGGCGGTTTTCACACGAAAAATCCAATTGAGGGGGAACCCAAAACATTTGTTACTACTACATCAAAAGAACTCACAGAACAGGTGAAAAAACTTGGAATCCTGACAACGCCTGAATCCTCTATCATTACTGGATTCAATGGACTGATACTTGGGTTTGCAAAAATGAATGGTATACAGGGAATTGGGTTATATGCAGAATTGAACCAGCCCAAGCTTCCACAGTATAGGTCTTCAAAGAGCATAATCAAAACACTCGAAAAGATGACTTATCGCAGATTTGGTGACACTTCCGAGCTTGATACCATGGCAAAGGATGTCGAATCACACAGTCATGGAAAACGTTTTGATCCTGATCAAAGTTATTTTGATTGATATAATAAAATGAAAGGAATTTTTCCAACTTGCTGTATATTTACAGGCGTATTGGTCCAAGTCTTGTAATTGCAACTATTGCTACAATGGAGGCTGCTAAAACTATGGCAGCTATTGGCCCAAATTCTGGCACCACAGTTGTTCCAACAATGGAAATGTTTTCAGAGAGTGGAGTAATTGGTATTGATACTACTGTATCCCCTGACTCGTTAGTTGCAGTATAGTTTGTTATTATCTGACCGTCTTCAAAAACTCCAATAAATGGGCCACTAATCAATCCTGTTGGAAGTTTTAGAATCAAGGTACTGTTTGTGTCAGCTTTGCCTACAAGAACAAAGTCAACCGACTTGTCTTTTACACTTACTGATGAACTCACTATGTCCTTTACAGATGAATATTGCACATCAAATGTTTTTGCTCCATCTCCTGCATCTTTTCCAACCCCTGCAATGGTCTTGTTGTACTCTTGGGCAAAGGAAGATGTTGCCATTGGAGCAAGCAAAATTACTATTGCTGCAACAATTACTATCTTGAGCATGACTGAGGTTTACTATCTTGCTAGTTAACGGGTTTGGCTAATTATTTTAACCAACAAGTGGGAAATCTTCTAACAGGAGTATTCTTTCTAGATGAATCCTGACCTAATACCGACACTGCACCAAGATATACATCACGTATTGCCAGACATCTTTCTTGATGACTATTGTCTAGTAACTCATTAGACAAAACCGTGTATGAAACTGTCACCTGTTCTATGATCTCATCATAAAGAGACTCGTATTTTTTTCTCTAGATGTTAGTATGAAATCTAAAGTAAATATTGTTGTCTGTACTAGATCATCTTTCAATTTCGTGGTTGCTTCTTGATTTACACCATCAACTATTTTTGGTAAGAAAGTAAGAATATAGTATGAAGAACATTACAACCTATGAGGAAGAAGACATCACAGTAGTCAGTGGGAAGGGGCAGTGGTAATACCACAATCATTGAGGATAAAACTAGGTCCTAAGCCCAAGACAAAACTCCTAGTGTACGGTTACAAGGATGCAGTTATAATGAAAAAGATGGATATTCCAGATATACTGAAAGATCTAAAGTCGATATACCAGAAGGTAGATGCGAGGAGTGCAAAATATGGCAAAATGTCTGACCACGAGATAAACGAGATAGTCCAGAAGTATAGGAAGAAATAACCTCGAACTAGTTTTTATGAGAATAGTTCTTGATACTAACATACTGATATCAGATCTAATAACGAATGGAAAACCACGAGCAGTCTTAAATGCCATCATGACTAAAAACCCTGAGATTGCCATCTCCAGAAAAATCATAGAAGAGTTTGTAAAAATAACTGCAGAACCACGAATGCGAAAATATGTAACTAAGGAAGAGGTTACGCAATTCTTGCAAGATCTTGTACCTGCTTCAAAACTGATTGCTGTAAGATCTAGACTTGGAGTGGTAAGAGATCATAAAGACAATCCAATTTTGGCAGCTGCGTATGATGGCCATGCTAGTTATCTGGCAACAGGAGATGAAGACCTACTTGCGCTAAAAAAATTTAGGAAAATAAAGATAGTAACAGCCAACGATATGTTAAAAATATTAGAAGCGTAGAAATTTGACGATAAATGTCTTCTCTGAGTGTCGTAGCGTAGTTGAAACTAGTCCTTTTCATTCTGAAATAAAAGTTTGGAAGATGTCCACAACAGTTCTGGTTATGCCCTTGGACAACTAACGCTGTTTTTACGGGTCATGTTTTTGATTATTCTGTTTGGCAAAGTTTCGACGTATTGCTAACATCTGTTACCAAATGTTCTTGAGAAAGATAGAACCTAGTCTCTGATTGAAACTGTAAATTTCTTTGAAGCTTCAAGCAGGTTTTTGATGTCTGACTCTGAGTGTACATACGATATGGCACCCAGTTTTCCTGGGAGGAAAAATATTCTATTCTTTGCAATCAACTCAAAATGATATTTCTTGAGCATTTCTATATTGCATCTTGATGCTTCTTCCGCATTTGTAACCTGTGTTATCCCATTTGCCAAAAAATGTGGCATAAAAAGAGAGCCCATGCCGGTAACTGTCACTTTGTCCTGAAATATTTTTGATAGCCCATTTCGTACATTTTCCCCTAGTCTTCCAATTTTTTTGTAGACTGGGATAGAATTTTTCTTTAAAAATTTTAGCATTGCTCTACCTGATGTCATTGTCAACGGATTTGCAGAAAATGTTCCACCTCCAATGTATGATCTGTCTTGTCTGTTGTTTGATTTTGTATCTATTATCTTCATCATTTCCTCTTTTCCACAAATTACTCCAATTGGAAATCCTCCACCGACAATTTTTCCCAGTGTTACAATATCGGGATCAAGACTCATTGTATTGTAAAGACATCCAAATCTGAATCTGAATCCTGTTACAATTTCATCCAAGATATAGAGCGCATTATTTTTGTGAATAAATTCCTGGATTCCTGTGAGATATTCTTTTGTTGCGGGTATGCAGCCTGCACCGCCAAGCACTGGCTCTATTATAACCCCAGCAAGATCATTTTTTACAGATTCTAAAATTGAGGTTGATTTTTCTAGATTGTTGTACGGGATTGAAATTATGTGAGATTCATCTGTAAGTCCTGCACTCTCTGGTTGGTCAAATGGATAGTTGACTGACTTTAACAAATCGGTTGTGTATCCGTGCCATCCTCCGTCAATTTTTGCGATTATTTTTTTTCCAGTCTTTGCCCTTGCAATTCTTGTTGCATACATGGTAGCCTCAGTACCTGTAGATACGTAACGAATTTTTTCTGCAACTGGAACTGATCCTTGTATCACCTCTGAAAATTCTATGGTGTTTTCGTTTACCGTTCCGTGCATCCAGCAGCTGGAGATTTGTTTTTTGACCTTCTCTGCAACTTTTGGAGCTGCATGTCCTAGAATTAAACTCCAATGACCCATCCAATAGTCTGTATACTTGTTGTCATCTACGTCTATGAGGTACTTGCCTCTTGCAGATTTTGTAACAAATGGATATGGCTCAAAAAATCGTATGTTATGTGACACTCCTCCAACGTGGAGTTTTTTTGATCTCTCAAATAACTTGGCAGATTTTTTAGTATGTTTTTTGTAAGCATCTGTGACCGAAGACAATTGTAGATTATCACTGATTGTTTAATATTAGTGATCGGAAAAAAATTGTAAAAAAAGCAAGATTTTGCATAGTTTATATTATTTCTCTTTGATCCCATTTTTGCATACGTAACAGCAAGGCGGCGCTTGTGATGATGTTTGGTAGTATACCAGTTTGTGATTCACAGGCCTCCAGTTACGCATACAACATGTGGGTTTGATCAAAAGATCTTATCCGAAGTTTGAAGAAAGTGTGTGCAATCCACCAATTTCCAATAAATATTACGTCTTACTTCGACGCGTACTGAAAAATGTACGAACAAAACGAATCCGGTTGATCCTGCCGGACCTGACTGCTATCGGATTGGTACTAAGCCATGCGAGTCATTGTAGCAATACAAGGCGGACGGCTCAGTAACACGTAGTCAACCTAACTCGTGGACGTGGATAACCTCGGGAAACTGAGAATAAACCACGATAGATCATAGTGCCTGGAATGGCTTATGGTCCAAACAGTTTACTGCCATGGGATGGGACTGCGGCCTATCAGCTTGTTGGTGAGGTAATGGCCCACCAAGGCGATTACAGGTACGGGCTCTGAGAGGAGAAGCCCGGAGATGGGTACTGAGACACGGACCCAGGCCCTATGGGGCGCAGCAGGCGAGAAACCTTAGCAATGTGCGAAAGCACGACTGGGTCAGTCCGAGTGATTCCTGATAAAGGAGTCTTTTGCTTGTCCTAAAAGCACAGGTGAATAAGGGGTGGGCAAGTCTGGTGTCAGCCGCCGCGGTAATACCAGCACCTCGAGTGGTCAGGACGTTTATTGGGCCTAAAGCATCCGTAGCCGGCTTTGCAAGTCTTCGGTTAAATCCACCTGCTCAACAGATGGGCCGCTGGAGATACTACAGAGCTAGGGAGTGGGAGAGGCAGACGGTATTCAGTGGGTAGGGGTAAAATCCTCTGATCCATTGAGGACCACCAGTGGCGAAGGCGGTCTGCCAGAACACGTTCGACGGTGAGGGATGAAAGCTGGGGGAGCAAACCGGATTAGATACCCGGGTAGTCCCAGCTGTAAACGATGCAAACTCGGTGATGCATTGGCTTATGGCCAATGCAGTGCCGCAGGGAAGCCGTTAAGTTTGCCGCCTGGGAAGTACGGACGCAAGTCTGAAACTTAAAGGAATTGGCGGGGGAGCACCACAAGGGGTGAAGCCTGCGGTTCAATTGGAGTCAACGCCAGGAATCTTACCCGGGGAGACAGCAGAATGAAGGTCAAGCTGAAGACTTTACCAGACAAGCTGAGAGGAGGTGCATGGCCGTCGCCAGCTCGTGCCGTGAGGTGTCCTGTTAAGTCAGGTAACGAGCGAGATCCCTGCCCTTAGTTGCTGCAGTTACTCTCAGGAGTAGCTGGGCTAACTAAGGGGACCGCCACTGCTGAAGTGGAGGAAGGAGGGGGCCACGGCAGGTCAGTATGCCCCGAAACCCTGGGGCTACACGCGGGCTGCAATGATAGAGACAACGGGTTCCGAACTCGAAAGAGGGAGGCAATCCTTAAACTCTATCTCAGTTATGATTGAGGGCTGCAACTCGCCCTCATGAATATGGAATCCCTAGTAACCGCGCGTCATAACCGCGCAGTGAATACGTCCCTGCTCCTTGCACACACCGCCCGTCGCTTCATTGAAGTTGGGTTTGTGCGAGGTGACGCCTAATTGACGTCATCGAACACGAGTTTAGCAACAAGGGAGAAGTCGTAACAAGGTGACCGTAGGGGAACCTGCGGTCGGATCACCTCCTTAAACATAATTGGGTTGTGTGGATTGTCCACACTTTCTTCAAAAAAAGATGCAACTAGGCAAGAAATTGTTTAGTGAAGGACGTAGCTGGTACCCGTAACCTGGGACTAGCAATGATCGTCGTGTATAGTCGTGTAATATTATGACTGAATATGCTGATGTGCCGACGCCAATAGAGGGATGGCTTGGCTTGAGAAGAGATGAAGGACGTGGCAAGCTGCGATAAGCTTAGGGTAGGTGCAGGCGACCTATGATCCTGAGATGTCCGAATAGGAATCCGATGCGTTAAGCATACTCAATTACAATGGTAGTTGAGATCGAACCGTGGGAAGTGAAGCATCTGAGTACCACGTGGAAAAGAAATCAACAGAGATTTCCCAAGTAGCGGCGAGCGAAAAGGAAATAGCCCAAACTGAATCTGCCATGGTAACATGGTAGAGATGTGGTGTTGTTATGGTATTACGATCCTCAAATCGGAGCTTAAGTGGCCTGGAAAGGCCTGGCAAAGAAGGTGATACCCCCGTGAGCGATGGAAGAGAGGATCTTACTATGACTCGAGTAGTTGTCCTTGGTAGTGGGCAATGAATATAGGTGAAAGTAGCATCTAAGGCTAAATATTTCTCAAGACCGATAGCGGAGTAGTACCGCGAGGGAAAGCTGAAAAGTACCCCGGAAGGGGGGTGAAAAGTGCCTGAAATCTATTGGTTACAGACGTGCATGGCATGAAAGGAGTTTTTGTCAGATTGGAGGTTCTAGCAATAGAGCTGAAGGTCTGGCGTTCATAGCTCCAGTGTCATGCGTTCCGTCTAGAAACACGGGCCAGGGAGCTTACTGTTATGGCGAGCCTAAATCTTTAAAGATGGAGGCGAAGGGAAACCAAGTTCCCGCAGTGAATAACGAGGGGAAGCGTGTGAAAGTGCGTAGAGTCATAGCGGCAAGGCTAGAAACCAGACGATCTATCCCTGAACAAGACGAAGTTGGGCGAAAGCCTGATGGAGGTCTGAAGCAGTTCTAACGTGCAATTTGTTTGTCTGATTTGGGGATAGGGGTCAAAAACCAATCTAGTCTGGTGATCGCTAGTTCCTAACGAAGTGTATCGCAGTACAGCCTTTGTGGAGACAGCGTGTCTTGTAGAGCACCGATAGGGCATGTCGGGAGAGAAATCTTTCGCTGCCCATTCAAACTCCGAAGAGATGTGCGTCGTAGAAGCAAAGAGACGGATTTACGTGGCGTAAGGCTCGTAATCAAGAGGGGGACAACCCAGACTGAAGTTAAGGTCCCCAAGTTTTTGCTAAGTGTCAAACTGAAGGGCGTATTTAAGCCAAGACAGCAGGGAGGTAAGCTCAGAAGCAGCTATCCTTTAAAAAGTGCGTAACAGCTTACCTGCCGAGCTTGGATGCCCCAAAAATGGACGGGGCTAAAGCAAAGCACCGATACTTCAGATTGTTATCATATGGTAACACATGGTAGTTAGGCGTAGGGATTGGGTAGAAGCAGGGTCGTGAGATCCTGTGGACCGATTCCTATTGCAGATCCTGGCGGCAGTAACAGCATAGTGGAGTGAGAATCTCCACCATCGTAAGCGTAAGGGTTTCCCGGCAATGCGTCGTCAGCCGGGAGTTAGTCGATCCTAAGATCAACCTCAACAGAGTTGATCGAACGGGAAACTTGTTAATATTCAAGTACCTTATAGGTGCGTTATAATCTAGCATACGCTTTCGGATAGGGCTTGCAGAACCATCGTTCTGTCTAAGTATTCAAGAGTTGGGGAGTGTCGCAATGACGAGAACCAATTCGAGATGCAAATGGCTTGGCGTTAGCTGAGTTTGCTCGAGTCCAAGAGACCATGAAAAATTGCGTAGTGAGCGTCTTATAATGATCGTACCGAGATCCGACACAGGTGCGCTGGATGAGAAGTCTAAGATGTATCGGGTATACCGTAGGCGAGGGAACTCGGCAAAATAGTCCTGTACCTTTGGTATAAGGGATGCCTGCAGCGGTAATGTAGAATTGCCGTCGCAGGTCGCAGTGACAAGGGGGTCCCGACTGTTTAATAAAAACACAGGTGACTGCTAGTCCGAAAGGATGCGTATAGTCACTGAATCCTGGCCAGTGCAGGTACCTAAAACTTGGGTTCAACTGAGCTAAGGGCCTGTAAACGCCGGGAGTAACTCTGACTCTCTTAAGGTAAAACAAATTTGGATTGCCTTAGTAAAATCTGGCTATTTGCTGGAAGGTCTGAGAATGTCAGGCTAGGTTATTCAAAGCTTAAAATCTTTGAATAATCTGATAATGCCATGACTGCAGATAATCAGCAGGAAAGACTAGATGCGCGCTGGGTTAGTGGATTCGTAGATGGCGAAGGATGCTTTCACGTTTCCATAAATAAATCACCAGAGATGTCTATTGGTTGGCAAGTACTCCCCGAATTTCGCGTTGTTCAACATGAGCGTGACGAGTCTGTATTAAAAGAATTACAACAATTCTTCCAAGCAGGAAAAGTCGTTACGAATCATGGTGCAAGAAAAGAACTACGAATACGAAAACTAGAAGATCTAAGAAAGATAGTTTTGTTCTTCAAACAATATCAATTGCAAACAAAGAAGAAAAAAGATCTTGAAATTTTCGGGGAAATACTAGAACTGATGGAAAACAAAAAACATCTGACCATTGAAGGCTTGACCGACATTGCAAATCTTTGTTGGTCAATGAATAGAAAGGTCAAACCGCGCTTTTTAGAATCCTCAGAGACTACATGCCAGAAATCATTGAAAATGATTAAGATATAGTCCGACCCCTGCAGCGATGTAGGGAGGTTTGCAAATGCAAACTCGCCTCGATTTGTTTCCAAACAATCAAGGTCACTAAGTAACAGAAGTGAGCCAAATGCCTTGTCGGGTAAGTTCCGACGTGCATGAATGGAACAACGAGGGCCCCGCTGTCCCCGCCTACAACCCGGTGAAGCCACATAAGCTGGACGAACAGTCCAGCATCTTCCATCGGGGAGAGAAGACCCCGTGGAGTTTTACTGCAGCTTGTGCTTGCGGTATGGTGGAAATTGCATAGAGTAACTGGTAGCCATGCTAATGCCTTTTCGGGGGCATTGGAAGCAAAAGTGTAACACCAGTCATTTTCCTTCGTACTGCTTACCCCATTAATTTGGGGGACAGGTGCAGGTGGGCAGTTCGGCTGGGGCGGCACCCCTTTGAAAAGATATCAAAGGGGCCCAAAGTTCAGTTCAAACGGGTCAGAAATCCGTTGAAGAGGGCAAGGCCACAAACTGGACTGACTGGATCTCCAAACGCACGGGATTCAGAGAAGAAATTCGGGCCTAGCGATCCATGACGTCCCCACTATTGGGGGCTCGTGGTGACAGAAAAATTACCCCAGGGATAACAGGCTCGTCGCGGGCGAGAGCTCCTATCGACCCCGCGGTTTGGTACCTCGATGTCGGCTTTTCCCATCCTGGCCCTGCAGCAGGGGCCAAGGGTGAGGCTGCTCGCCTATTAAAGGGGAACATGAGCTGGGTTTAGACCGTCGTGAGACAGGTCGGACTCTGCCTGATGGAAGCGTGGATACTTGAGGGGAAGTTGCTCCGAGTACGAGAGGAACAGAGCAGCGTGGCCTCTGGTTTAACGGTTGTCTGATAAGGCAGGCCGTGCAGCTAAGCCATTTAGGCTAACTCCTGAAAGCATCTAAGGAGGAAACCTATCCTGAGAAAAGGTATCCGGTCGTAAGACAAAGGGTGGCAGCAGAAGACTGCTTTGATAGAACAGCAGTGTATGCCCCAAGGTTCGCCGAGGGGCGAGCTGGCTGTTACTAACAACCCAATACATCAGTCAGTCATAATACATAGAGACTATACGCGACGAAATCATACGTCATATCTTTAATTTTATACACTTGTTTGAAATTTGTATCTAGTGTAAACTATGAAATTTTTAGTAGAATTGGACTGCATACATTTTGGTCCCAAAAAATTCACAATGTACATATGAAACACTTGGTTGGTTTTTATTTTTCACTCATAACTGACCTTGAGAATTTGGATTCCTTTGATGACAAAAATTCTTCAATGATAAACTGACCACAACACTTGTCTTTGGAATTAATCTCATGATTTACTACATTGGTGATTCATCTGAAATTCAATCCGGAAACTAGTGATGCAGATCTTTGTACACTGATTTCATGAATAAAATATTTGCACCACAACTGCCTGTTTGTTTATACAATTATCTCATGCCATTCTTACCTGAACGATGTATCTTCAGGTGTTGCAATGTTGGTTGAAATCAATATGGAATTTATGAATACGTGTAATATCATGTCCTTAGAACTAGAGGGGTTTGTTTCAAATGCCTAGTTACACATCACTATATATTGCAACTTCTCACGGAGTTGGAGTTTGTGCAAAGATATCATGCTCTACATATTTTATCGATATGTAAGTATCAAGAAAATCCTTTGGTGAATACATGCTCCAGGAACTTTTGGTCACTTTTTAAGGATTCCAAGACATCCTTTAGTGTACTTGGAAGTGATCTTATTTTGTAATTTCTTTTTTGTTCTGAGGTGAGCTTGTAGATGCTTTCCTAGACAGGATCGCCCGGGGGTGGGTTAGTTCTGTTTTGAAACCTAACTAATGAAACCTAACTAATGAAACCTAACTAATGCGATGTAGTCGCTAATTTTCAATGTTTTTCTTTAAACAAAATTCAACCTGAAATGAAATGTGGTCGTATGTAGCTTCGATGAAATTTAAATCAGACTTCAAAATTGGATTTTGAGGTGACACTTCAAACTTAATCATGTACTTACAAATAATAAAAATTCGACAGATATGATCTGAAATCATAAAAACGTTACATCATTCAATATTTTCCCAAAGATCGGTAATAAATTGTTCTAGAAAATTCTTAGTTGACTGATATATATATTCGGACATATGGTCTAGTTGAGGTAAGAATACTCTGAATCTAAACACCAGAAAAATAATTGACAACAAAAAACAGATCCTTGCAATATTCTTCGTTTATGGTATGTTATCATCACTTGGCATGTTCGCATTCGATGCATATGCACAGGTAGATCCTACTATCTCTACTGTTTCAAATACTGCCATTTCAACAGTAGTAACAGCTAGTAAAACAGCCAGCTCTGCTGTAACGGCAGCAAATCAAAAAGCTACATCAACTATAACAACCACTGTTCCAGTAGCAATCTCCGAAATAAAGAAAGCTTCTCAGGATGCTGTCAATTCGGTAAACACAGCTGCTCAGAATGCCAACTCTGCAGTGAACACAGCATCCCAGACTGCAGTCTCTTCAGTAATATCAGCAAACCAGACGGCAACATCCACCAAGGATACTGTTGCTCAGACCGCCATTTCTGGAATACGCCAAGTAAACCAGACTGCCATCTCAGGAATTAATACTGTTATCCCCATTGCGGTCTCTGCAATTACCACCGCCAACAAGACTGCCATTGAAGAAATTAATGCAGCTACACCGGTAGTGGTTTCTGCAATAAATACATCTAACCAAGAATCTATCTTTGCAATTACCACAGCCAATGCAGCAGCTACTTCAACTATAGCGACTTTTACTCCCATCACTATTTCAACAGTAAACACAGCTGCTCAGAATGCCAACTCTGCAGTGAACACTGCATCCAAGACATCTATTTCAACAGTAAACACAGCTGATCTTCTTCTTACTTCTACTAAAAATTCTGTAGCTCAAGCAGGTTTGTCCGGAATAAATCAAGTCAATCAGATGGCCATTTCGGAGTTAGGTATTGCTACACCGATAACTATTTCTGAAATAAACACAGCCAACCAGACTGCCATTGCAGAAATTAATATTGCTACTCCAACGTCTATCGCAGAAATAAATACAGCCATCCTGGCATCATTTGAAGAAATGAATACTGCAACCCAGGCAGCTCTTGCAGAAATAAACTTGGCTAACCAGACAAACGATCCAAATGTTATCACTGTTACACCAATTGCAACATCCGTAGTAATCGCAGCTAACCAGACAGGTATGATGGCAGTTGCTACTGCAAATCAGACGTCATCATCTACGATTGCTACTTCTGGTCAAAATACTACATCTACTATTAATAATGCCATACAACGAGCAATCTCGACAGTAAACATAGCTGCTCAGAATGCCAACTCTGCAGTGAACACAGCATCCCAGACTGCAGTCTCTTCAGTAATATCAGCAAACCAGACGGCAACATCCACCAAGGATACTGTTGCTCAGACCGCCATTTCTGGAATACGCCAAGTAAACCAGACTGCCATCTCAGGAATTAATACTGCAACACCAATTGCTGTCTCTGCAATAACTACAGCCAACAAGACTGCCATTGCAGGAATTAATGAAGTAGCTACACCGGCAGTGGTCTCTGCAATAACTACAGCCAACCAGGCTGCCATATCTACAGTAACAACAGTAAATCAAAAAGCAACATCAACCATGATGTCTCTCACTCCACAAGCAATCTCGACAGTAAACATAGCTGCTCAGAATGCCAACTCTGCAGTGAACACAGCATCCCAGACTGCAGTCTCTTCAGTAATATCAGCAAACCAGAAAGCAACATCCACCAAGGATACTGTTGCTCAGACCGCCATTTCTGGAATACGCCAAGTAAACCAGACTGCCATCTCAGGAATTAATACTGTTGCTCAAAAAGCTATCTTGAAAATAAAGACAGCCAACCAGACTGCCATTGCAGAAATTAATATTGCTACTCCAACGTCTATCGCAGAAATAAATACAGCCACACAAGCAGCGCTTTCTGAAATAAATATTGCCAACCAGACTGCAATAGCTGAGATAAACACTGCCACGCCGTTAGCCATGTCTGCTGTAAACCCTGCAAGTGCCGCAGCAAATCAGACCGTAAGTAATCTACTCCCATCTCCAACTGGTTTGACTGCTACCGGTATTTCATCATCAAAGATAATTCTAAACTGGAATGCACCATCTGACACCGGCAAGTTGGTCACAGGATACAAAATTGAAAGGTCAAATAACGGTGGCACCTCTTGGTTTACTGTCAAATCAAACACTGGCAGTACTGTAACATCATATGTGGATACTCAATTGATTCAAAATACGACATATACATACCGCGTTTCTGCAATATACCAGGTAGGAACAAGCATGCCATCAAACACTGCATCTGCGAGTACAAGCATCATAGCCAAACTAACTGTAACATCACAGTTTACAACAGGACAGACTCTGACAGGCATGTACTGTGAATTGCACAATTCTAATGGTCAGTTAGTGGCAACAGGTTTTACGCCTTGTTCATTTGATCTTCAGGGTGGATCCCAGTATACAATAGGAATGGGCAGCTTTGGCAATGATACATTCAATTATTGGCTAGATACCGGTTCGTCAGTGAATCCTAGGACTATATCTTTGTCGTCTAATGCCTATCTTACAGCTGTATACAAAAACACATCTTAATTTTGCTTGAAATTTTAGCACATAAAACCACCAAAAGAGGTTTTAGACCTTTTACGCTAGAATTCACATTAGAATCATAGAGCGATCATTTTTATCTTGGTTTGTACTAATATAGTAAGAAATTGAGTAGTGTAGAACGAATCCATGTACACTGTGACTGTGGCATATGTGGACATTACACAGAGCAGGAATGTATCCAAAAGGAATGCAAATGCTGTCTTAATTTCCATGTAAGATCTGGACCAAAGTCCATCTCTTCTGGGAAAAGATCAACTAGAATCTATTTTTCATGAGATGTCCGATTGTCATATTATTGGGCTTTGGATTTCTTATACATGTCTACCAGTAAATCTAGGAATTCACTATTGTCAATTCCGGAATATGCTTTTTTTGCTTCCTTGATTGCTCTTAGAAATTTTGCATGTGATTCTACTTTTACTGTTATTGTCTTGTACTCTTTTCTTGGCAATGACATTTTCTATGTGGTGAGTATATCTTAAGCTGTTGGTACAAAGTTCTAGAATAATTTTTCTGTACACTGCACACCAATGTTAAACTTCTAAAATGTATAAAATATGAAATCATCTTTCATAGAAACAGATCGGCAGATCTATAAACGATGGTTACTATATGTGAAAAGATTGATTCCATGGTGGAAAGGCTTTGAAGAATTAGAATTGGACATTGAAGAACCATGTACCGTAGAAGACATGGTTGAAACATACCGACTGGATGACTCTAGTACCTGATGTTTATTTCTTTTATTGTATCATGGAATTTTTCAAGTTCATAAAAGAACTTTATCCCTTTTTCTGTGATTGTAAAAATATATTTTTTTTTGATTCTGTTAGTTTTGATAATACCAACATTAGTTAGTCTCCGACAATTATCTACAACTACACTGTGTGACAGGTTTGCCTTCTGAGATATCTTGAATACAGATATGCCATCAATACCTGCTTCCATACATGCTCGTAAAATGTCCCAAGTTATACCGAACGATGTCCGGTATTGATGTTTCAGGAATGGTGTACTAACAGATTCATCATTCTCCTGTGTATTTGATGATGGCATTGAAATCTACTTTGTTGCAGTCTTGCTATTATCTATGATCGAAAAATTTTATCTTAGAATGATACCTGTTACTGCTGAGCCAAATTTAATAACATGTATCAACTTTTGAGAAAATATAATTAATGATTATTCTATTATTTTGAATCTGATAATAGAGTAGTATCTCCTATATATTTCGGAGGTAAAATATTGCATGTGTTAAGAGACTATGCAATCATAACACTTGGCGTATTGACTTTGCTTGCAACATCTGCAGCAGTATATGGAATCTTGACTATAAACACACAGATTCAAGCAAAACCAGAACAGGTAAAAATACCTGATTATACTGCAGAACTTGATTCATTAAAATCGCAAGTTGACTCGATAAATTCACAGATAGGTTCTATGAGCAATATCTTGACTACCCTTGATACTGTAAAAAACAATGTTGCAGACATTAATGGAAAATTAACTGATCTTGAATCAAAAAGTAACACAACGCAACAACCTGTATCGTCTCCTCCATCGACTACACCACCTACATCACTTGCAATTATTTTAGACAAGTCAATCTATCTACAAACTGATGCAGTACAAATCACTGCAATTGGTGCAAATCCACAAAAAATTGTAGATGTAGAATTGCTTGATAATACTGGATTTGTAGTCCTGCACAAAACAACATGGTCTGACTCGACTGGAAAAGTATTGTATACGATGCAACTCTCCAGTGCACTACCTGCTGGGAATTATCAAGTTAAAGTTATCTCAGATCAACAGTCAAGCTTACAATCACTTTCCATAATGACACCGAATTCAACCACATCTACTACTGCAAGTCACAATATTTTTACTGCACAGACTGATAAGACTGTCTACAATAATGGTGATTTTATCCAGGTGTTGGGAGCAGGACCAGCAAACACCTCAATTACTGGTGTACTCACAAGCCCTACTGGCAAAACATACTCTACTGCAACTACCATTCAATCTGATGGATCTTATGTTATGTTCTTCTCACCTTCTCAGCCATATGAAACAGGAAACTGGAGCATAATTGTGACAAATCTAGGTCAAACCAAGTCCCTTTCTATCAATGTCGGCTCGGGTATCTCATCAACTAGCTCGTATACGTTTACTGCCCAGACTGACAAGGGCATTTATAATAGAGGCAATTTGATTCAGGTGTCTGGAACAGGACAGCCTAGTACTACGGTATCTGGAATCTTTACAAGTCCATCTGGACAGACTCATACGGTTACTACTACCACAAACTCTGATGGAACCTATGCGCTATTCTTCTCAATCTCCCAGTCTTATGAGACTGGTAATTGGGTTATATCGGTAACAAATCTCTCACAAAGCATGACACTTTCTATTTATGTACAATCCTAGGTTTACGTTTTCTAAATTTTGTTTAAATGATTGTTGTTAACGTTTGTGTTATGAAAATAACAACTCTAGCAAATTCTTTCAAGAAGTGACTTGCTGTTCTCGTAATGGAGACGCAAAACATGGCTTTCATCAAGCATTTTCAGCAGGTATAGCATTCCACCTTTTCTGTATTTTTTGATATCCTTTATGATGTAAATCTTATCCGAATTTCTTTCTGGTTCTATTATGCGTACCCTTTCACCTTTGGTAAAAATTGACATGATTTTTACAAAAAATGTTGGTAAATTAGCTTTATTCATCAATTTATAGTAATAATGTTCTCGATGAATCATACGTAAAGATCCAGAAAATGATCTGTTTTGATAAAATTAATTTTTACATGAACGTAGAAAACATCAACACTGCAATTTACTGTGTATATTCAATTATTGTACCAGTAACGATATTGATCTTTACCTGAACAATTTTTTCATGCGCTAAACCAACATCCATGACAATCTCACATATGCAGTCGTTGAGGACGGCAGATTTGAATATCACTGGTGAGTTGTATTGTTCTAAAAACTTTCTAGCTACTTGTATTGCATTACGTATTTTTTCATCGACACTCACTGTTAAAAAATCACCTCTATCCATATTGCTTCGGAGGTATTCCTGCACATATGTAAATATGATCCGTATGATTTAACCATTAGGTGCATTGCATATGTAAAAATTATTACTAATACAAATCTGTAATTTTTTATTGATTGTTATAATTCGTGTTTTTGAAATGTGATTCTGGAACAACCCTCTCAAATATGTATATATCTTGATGGTTGAAATGATTCTTGTTATTTATTTGATGTACAATCCATATTTTTAATCTGTATTATGTACTAGACTGAAAACCTTGAACAAACATGTCCTATTTCAAAGTGATAAAATTCAGAAATGTTTTCACTATGGGATTTACAAATCTATAAAATATGCATTTTGGAGTTCTGCGATTATCACATTTTCAGTTGGTTTGTCATTATGAACACCAGTTGAGGTTATGCTACATTCTATGGTACCATCTGTTTTTCGTATCGTATTTTCCCATTGTACGGGACGTAGATTTGAAATGGTATCAATATCGCTCTCTACCATTGGGTTTATGCGGTCTATCACCCATCCGTATTCCGAATCTTTTCTACCGTAATGGCTACGAAAGATCCAGGCACCACATACATCTCTTCGCCAAAAAACTGGATCATTTCCTGCAAAAATTTCACCTTTTGCCCATACCTTCCAGATTACATCTTGCGATAACTGTTGCATATCTGTTGGTATGATATCTTGCATAATTTTCATATGACATTAATTTATTTAAGTTGCCATGCAAAAATCTTCTAGATCTCCGTTTCTAATTTTATTAGATTTTTCATTTTTTATAATGATCTATTGAATTGTGTGTGAAACTCATTAATTCCTTGCCTTAGGTTGTGATGATATCTTGTTAAATTGTATCGTATGTTATTCCCTTGGTTCATTAAACTGATCAGAAAATTCCCCTAAAGAGTCCAAATCTGAGAATATGGGATCTACTTTGTATAAAAATTCATTTAGTTCGTTAGATTCATCAAGTAACTGGAATCCTTTCTCAGTGGTATGATATACCCTGTTGCCAAGTTCGCATCTTAATAGCTTATTTTCTTGCAATAATTTTAGGTATACGCTTGTTTTTTCAGAAGAAAGATACGCGTCATGCATTATCCTAGATTTGGTTGCTCCCTGTCTTGCTGATTCTAGCATCCTTCTGATTATGTTCAATCCATTATGATGCTTCAATGTTGACTATCTTGGATTTTTTTATTAAAATAAATCGTATGAATAACATGTATCTGTCTTCTAGTTTTATGATGTATTCAAAATCCATGATTATTGTTATGCTATTCATGAAATTTCATTTTTTAAAGGATTATCGTATGTCATATCTCCATATCTGTTGATAGATGTGATTAGCGATGATACTTTATGCATGTCAAACGATATTATTTCTATGCTAGTTTTGTATCAATTTATTTTTGTATTACACTATCGATTTGAATTGTACATGAAGAAAAATCGCCACTAAACCTGGTTATTGCATTAAAGATTTTTGTTTCATGTGGTTTGACATCTGATATATTTCCATTACCAGTGGCAAGGACCTGACCATCTTTACCCTGTATCAACATTTTCAAAAAAATTACTCTGTAAAATGTGTCATTATTGTTAAATTGTCCTATTAGCAACACGTTGCCAATCCCTTCGGAACATGTTATATTGCTAAAACTGTACGAGGAAGAATTTGTTGTACCTGAATCTCCATAGGCCTCTGAGAGTGATAAAATGTAAAAAAATAACACAATAAAAAAAATGGAATTTATGGAAAAAAAATACGACCCATTGGAACGCTTGATATTTGAAAACTCCATAGAAATTTGATCTTGAGGCTCACATACCTCCAGAGTTAGATTGACAATTGAAACATACAATACTTCCATCGGAATTAAATTCCGTATCGATATCGATCTCTTCAATGTCCTCCCAACAAATATCACAGCATAGGTTCAACATTTTATGATGTGTCACAAATGTTATTTGAATTTGCGTAAAACTTCCTAAATATTTTTTATGTAATTTTGTTCTAACTTATTTTTATGTAATGTCACATGGATTACAGTTGATGATGAAATACTGTAGTGACTAATGATTAAAGGCTTGGAGGAATGTTATGATAGATTTTGCATCCGCAAATATGTCTAACTGTTGGTTTATTGATCTCGTTATACTCTTGTATGAATTATTATGTTGGTCTTTTAGTATCGTACTTAGGCATTCAGGATGTTTATAGCAGTCATAAAGGCTACAATTGTATTTTTTTTCTAATTGCGATAGAACCTTGTGATAGATTTGTGCACTAACAAGAGTTTTTTCAAGAATTATTAACACTAGATTCTCTCTGACTTTATCATATCTACCTTGATCTGTAGATTTGAAAAATTGTTGTCTGTCTTGCATAGCGTCACTTGATGTTCTCCATTTACTTTATCTACCACGTAATAATGTACTAGAAGAATTTTACATGGTAACTTAAGTAAGTAAATGATATATCTAGTATTGTGGCCAAGTACCAAAAACCAGTCTTATTCTATCAAGGTAACTGTGGTAATGATGCAGCAAGAGTTGCACTAGTATCTGTGTCAGTAGAAAGTGCGCTTTTAGGTTATGGTGTTGAAATCTATCACAAGGTTCTATCGCAATTAGAAAAAAAATACAATTGTAGCCTTTATGACTGCTATAAACATCCTGAATGCCTAAATGAAATATTAAAAACTTTACCTAGAAATTCTCGATATAAAATTACACAATCAATAAGAAATGGATTGGAAGAGTTTTCGTATGTCAAACCTGTGTCAAAATTCTTGGACACGTTGGATTCCTAAATCCAGTCATGTTCTGTTATTCTTCAGGTCTATGTATCGATAGCGAATTGTCTTTCACTAGTGGGAATATCCTAATATCTTGCCAGTTTTTGCATCTATTGCAACTTCAATTATGTCGTCATCCAATAATCCTACCTCCATAGAAACCATCCAAGTTTTTTTATCATTATATGCTGACTTGAATATGATTGATGAGTGATATTGCTCGAGAAACTTTCTTGCTATTGCTACTGCTCTGTTATAATCTATTATCATCTCATCTGATTGAGAATCAGTTAACCTTGATGGCTTTTTCAAATACTTTCACATCTATAAAATATGATGTATCGAATTTAACCATTGGGCGAGTTCATTCCATAAAAGTTGTCGATAAGATCGATCCTGTTTTTGAAAATCTCATTTGTCAATGGTGTGTGGTTAAAAGTGTAAAACCATGAAACAAACATGGTTTCATATGAAAATAAAGTGAAAAAATAATGATTTTAGAATGATACCTTTGCAAGTTCATATCCATGTGTTGGTGTTATCATGTCGCCAACTTCTTCACACAGACGCATTAGTTTTATTCCCTTTTCAGTTATTCTGTATACTTGGGTTCCGTCTTCGTGTCTGACCAGCTCATTTTTTTCCATGAATTCAAGGTAGTCTTTTAACTGCGCATATGATAAATATGCTCTGTACATTATCTTTGTTTTTGTAGCTCCAGAACTCACTGAATCTAGAATCATTGAAATTATCTCTGTTCTACTACGATTTTTCATATGAAAACATACTCAAATCAAGCTATAAAAATACATTGTAAAAATGTTCTAGAGTATTGTTTCATGTTTGTGTTTAATATGGACAGATGTAGATTTTTTCGATTGCGTGTGACCATACTATTGTTCTAGTAGTTTTTACCTATAATGAGATAATAGGTGAACTCTGTAGTCTTGTAGTGTAAAACATTGGGTACGTATGAAGTAACTCCTATCGTAGATCGGGTAAATACCATTAATTTTTTGAAACACATGATCTTCTCAGGCTCTATTAATTCCAACAGATCCATGCCATCATTTCTCTTGATTTTGATAATTGGGATTACATGTGTTGTTATTGCAGAACATCGGCAAAATGCAGAAGCACTAGAAGCTCAGACTGGAATCATAGTTCCTCTTTATAGCTATCCTGGAAAGACATGGGATAACCTAATACGAGAAAAAAATTCACATCCTTTAGTGCCAATTGTGGCAATAATTAATCCTGATAGTGGTCCAGGAGTACGTGATCCAAACTATGTGGTAGGAATAAAAAAACTTCAATCTGCCGGGATCATAGTCTTGGGTTATGTATATACGCAAAAAACCGATGTTGTTACAATTAAAAATTATATTGATGATTATAAAAACTGGTACAATATTAACGGTATATTTTTTGATCAAATGTCAAACATGCATGGTAATGAAACATTTTATCTTCATCTAAGTAATTATGTAAAATCAATAGGGCTTAACTATACTGTTGGCAATCCTGGAACTGACACATTGCCTAGTTACATTGGAACTGTGGATAATATAGTTATACATGATGGTCTTGACCTACCATTGATATCATCACTTGGAGGATGGCATACAAATTTTACTAGAAATAATTTTTCTATTGTTTCCTATGGAGTCGATAACATAAACAAGACCTATGTAGAAAATGCTGCAAAACATGTACAATACATATATGTGACAAACTCCACACTTCCAAATCCTTTTGGTACTCTGCCAAAATACTTTGATGACCTAATGGGCATGATTGAAAATAATGATAAACAAAATAACAAAACATCATCTGTCTTTATCACAATCAAATCATATTCTGACAACGGTATTCCAATCAATGGCCTTTGGACGGAGATTAGTTCTGACGAAAATAACAGTTCTGGATTTACCCCCTTTTCCTTTGATGCTATTATAAACGATCATTATACTGTAACAATGTCAGACTTTCAGAATTATACGTTTGATCATTGGGGTGATGGAACAATAAATGACACAAAAGTGATTGTGCCAGACAAGAACATGACATTAACTGCTTACTATGGTTCTAATCATAGCCATATGGGATTTAGCCATGTTCATCTTGTACGTGGACCGTATTCTGTGCTAGTAACTGGTCAGTATACTAACGGGGGCATTCCTTACATAGCTATATTTCCAAGGCTAAATCTCTATGATAACTCTAGTCATTTAGTAGGTACCGGAATGGGTACTATATGGAATATTGGAGCATATGATAGTAAACCATTTCAGGTTTTGGTAAATGTCGACAAGCCTTTCAAATCTTATGCCATGGTGGTAGATAATGCAATATCGAAAAATCATATTACTGATACCAATCATGACATGCCAAAAAACCAGACTAGTTCATCTGCAGTACACATACCTGTGCATGACACTCTAAAATGTAATTGCACATCACATGAATTGACTAGTACACAAGATACGGGTTCTATCATCGTTACCTTGGCATATGTTGGAGGCGATAGGGCTTATTCGTCAAACATGGCTTTGAAAGTTTACCAAGATGTAAACTCCACTGTATACAGAGATGTAGAATCCATTCCAGAAAACCCATTTGATATCACATCTTTGCCATTGGGACATAAATACAAAATCGAAGTTTATGCAAATGGAATGTTCTCTAACGTGGGATATGTAGATCTTCGGAAAACTTCTCAGACATTAACTCTTAACTTGCCCCTGCCTGGGGGATTACGGCCTAGTATTTTTTATAATGATGGATATACACCAATTTTTAATGCTACAGTGAATATAAAATCTCAGGATGGTAAAACATGGGCTACGAGTTTTACTGATTCACGCGGAGCCACATTGCGTTTTTGGCTAGAACCTTCTATGTTAGAAAACAATTACTTTATTGTAGATGTAAATATCAGTCCGCACATTTCGTATTCTTTCATGCCAGTATCATTGTATCCAGGATCTTCACATGACATCAAAATAGTTACACCATGGCCTCCAAGAGTAGAAGATCTTTTCACAGTACATCTTTATGATGGTCAGTCAAGCACGGCACCTCCTGAAAAAGGAGATTTTATTGTATATCTGTTTGATTCCAATGGAAATGTTATTGGTCAATCCAATGTTAATTATCGTGGGGAGGCAAATTTCTCAAACCTAAGAGTGGGTGATTATGTGATAAAAGCAATAGATGCAAAAAACAACATGGAATGGGGATGGTCAGATATAGTAATTGATGGAACCAAGACAAATTTTGATATATTTAAGAACCAGACGTCTTATGGCAACTCTAACTAGAGTTCCAAATAAATAATGTCAAGTCTCTGGAGGTTATCTATCTGATGGGAGCATGAACAATCCACTTTTGCATTATCTAGTCATGCTGTGATCAGGGGAATCGATATTGGATCGCATAGGTAGAGAAAAGCAGAATTTGGCTCCCTGTCGTTTTTCTAACATGGGTTCAGCCCATATTTTACCACCATGAGCCTCAATAATTCCCTTGCATATGTATAAGCCAAGTCCTGTTCCCTTGTCTGATTTTGTTACAAACTTGGAAAATAATATTGGAATTATTTTTGGATCTATGCCTTTTCCGTTATCGCTCACACTTACTTCTACGCAGTCTTTTGCATGTTTTGAAGTAATGACAATCTTTCCCATATCGGTGAACTTGATTGCATTGTGCAACAAATTGTATATGACCTGAGCAATTCTGTCTTTGTCTGCATCCACTTGTATGTTTTTAGTATCTGTTTCATATGCTATGTCTATGTTGTCATTGCTTAACTGGACTGATTCATCTTTTATTACTGCTAAAATTATATCGTTTAAATTAAAAACTTCAGTCTTTAGTGTAAACGATTTGCTTTCTAACCTTGCAACGCTTAATATGTTTTCAGTAAGACGCTGGAGTCTTCTTGCATTTCTTGCTATGATCTTAATTTCTGGATTGTCTTTTCCTAATTGATCTTCTAATAGTTCTATATTTACAAGTATTGGCATGATTGGCGTGCGCAGTTCATGAGCTGCTATGTTGATAAATTCTGTTTGCATTACAAGCTGTTTTTGAATGGATCTAAAGAATTCCGATGTTATGATCTTCATTGCATCTGATTTTAAGGAACCCGATATTATCGGATCTCGAATTGCTTTTTTAAGCATCTCATCTTCCATCTGAGTATCTCTTAAAACCTGAATAAATTTTTCAAGTGCCTCAAGACCTCTGCTTACTCTGATGTTTGCTTCTCTAAATACTGCCTCTTGGTTTAATCTCTCTCTTATCATTTCATGTTTGTGTTGTATGTCAAGAGTTGTCTGGTTCAATTTTTCTCTAACTTGTTCTATTTTCTCTGCTCTTTTATGCACTGTTTCTTCACGTGCGGCAAATGCATCCCCCTTTACTTTCTCAACTTGCTCTCTTATGTGCTTTTGAATGTTTTTTACCTGAATGGCATGAAGTGTTGCCCTATTTGTTTCGTCAGAAGTGTCTGTCAAGTCCTTCCCAAATCCTTTAGGATGTCAACCTGCATTTTGTTAAATGTCTCTTCGTCGATTATTCCCTTTTGGTATTCTAGTCTAAGATTGAGTAATCTTGATTTTAACCACCTGATTTGATCTTTTGATTGTTGTTCTGCAGCAATCCTATTGCATTCATTTAGGATTGATCCAAGAGTCAATTTCAAAATTAAAGCTGTTATTATCATTTGTCTGGCCTCAACAAAACGAATATGGTGCCCATGGTCCGCTAAGGTGAAAAATAAAACCGGCACTCTCATACTTTTTCTTGAGATTGTCTATCTTTTGATGAAACTTGGTGCTCTGATCGCGATCTACCAAGTATGAAGCATTTAGAATTATTTCATCAAAATCTGATTTTAAAAGACATTTGTCCTCTGAGGCCTTTGTAATTTCATTGTGAATCTGCCCGCTTATCTGGTCTATTTTTTTATATGTCTGGTTCTTGATTGCTTCATCCAGCTTCATTTTAAGAAAATATGAAGTTCCCTCGCCTGCCAACAAGATCTCTTTTTTTATCTTCTCGATATCCTGATTATCATGTTGTATCAATGAGATCTTTTTAAGATCTGATTTGTCCATGATTATTTTCACGCCAAACTCATCTTTGTCTCTGAGCTTTACGATTTTGGATTTTAGGTCCGCATATGATTTGACTAGCATTTTTTTCACGCCGTCATCTGTCTTGAACATTATTCCAAATCTGACTGGCAGAGTTGTACCAAGTGATCTTGACTCCTCTATTACTCTCTGATGCGCCGTGAGGTTTTCTACATCTGGTTGCATCTCTTTGAATGGTATGTTACTCACTACGGCGCTAATGTCTTTGTAGGTGATGATATATGCCTGTTTTCCAAATAATCCGGCATCACTGAAGCGATGATTTTTGGATCCCTCTTTTACACAATAGAGGTACTTACCATCAACCATTTTTCTTTTTCCTAGTCTTGCGAGTGCCAGGGATTGCAGAAAGTGTGGCAAGAAGATCAAGTGTTATGAGGTCAATGTCTGCAACAGAAACAGTTACACTTCCGCCTAGGACTACGCCCTTCACTAGAAGACTATCAAGTACATCAACAAGTGATGTCTTGGCAATCTGGGAATCTGTAGTTTTGAGCATGCCTTTGAGAGTACCGTCAAGTTCATCTGGTTTTAGGCCAAATTGGTCTGATATCTGTGCAACTTTTTGTTTTATCTGCATGAATGCCATGCCAAGCCTCTCGACCTCTTCTGATGTTAAACTTCCTGACTGGATTCTTCTTTGAGCTTGGCGCTCTAGAATTTGTCTTAGCAATTCAACTACTACAAGAACTAACTTTGCAAGTCCCTTCTGGAGTTTATCACTATCAAGATTAATTTGTTCTGGTGCAGGTTCAGAAATTTGCATTTTAGATCTTTGCAACTGTCTGATTACCTCTTACTGTTTTTTCCGCTTATTTTTTTTGGCTGTATCTTGTCCCATTTTTCCCAGGGAAGTTTTATTCCGTATCTTTTTGCTGTCTCCAACGATGCTATTACCAAATTTATTTTTAATGAAAGCAGATCTACTCCTACGACTGAAATGGTGATATCTCCGGTTATCACTACACCTTTATCTAAAATTCTATCAACCAGATCTACTATGGTTAGCTGCTGAGGAGCTAATTGTCTAGCCGACACTCTCAGTTGATCCCTCTCGTTTCATCTTGCAGTAACCACAAATTCCGCTATCCTTGAACCAGTGCCTCTCACAAAATCCCTCTAAATATTCCTCTCCAACTGTTTTCAACAGGTGTGATACTATGATATCAAGTGGAGTTCCACGCTGACATTCTGGACATCTTGTAAAGACCCATCCTGCACTCATTGCTTTTTTCAGGCCCATGTCCGTAAATTTGCCGCAAACTAGACATACTGCCAATTCAAATCTTCTCTCTTCTTACTTGGGCGGTAGTCCTGGTGGTGCGGCAAGTCCTAATGCTGATGCATATCGTAGGAAGGTGTCAATTCCCGAGACAACTATTCTTGCTCTTATGACTAGGATCTCAATTCCTACAAGAGACACAGATAAGTTTGCATCAATGACTAAACCCTTGTCTAATATTCTGTCTACCAGATCGTAGATATTCAGCATGGGTCTGTACATTTGTTGTTGTGACATTTTCTAGACTCCTGCTCTAGGGAATTCTATGTTATAAAGTTCTCTGATAGATTGTTCTAGTATAATGTTCTAGTTGGTGCATATGTAACGTTTTATGCAGTAATGCTGACTACAAGTTAGATATGGTAATTATATGTTAAAATCATCTCTCTGGGATTATTTTTGCTCTATTCCTAGTTTTATTTTCTTTCCAGTTCTGAATTAATATGTGTCACCAGATCGTTAATTGTGATAGGTTTTCGTATGAAACATTTTACTTCCAGGTTGGGAAACATTTTTCTAAATTCCTCATAATACACTTCAAATGCAGTAAAAAAACAGATTTTTGTTTTACCCTCATTTTTCTTTTTAATTTCACGATATAATTCAAAACCGCTCATCTTGGGCATTCTGATGTCTATTAGCATCAAATCGTACACATCTGGCTTGAAATTTTCAAGTGCCTTTAAAGGATCATTGTGTGTGTGGACTTCGAATCCTTTTCGTTCCAATCCGTTTCTTACAGATGTGGTAATATCAGGTTCATCATCAACAACTAGAATCTTTTTCATGTCTTGTATTGCTTCCTGATGTTTAAAAATTTACTGTAACACCTGATGATTTGCTAGATAGTTTGTGCGTATCTTGGATGGTATTTCAAATGAAATTGTAGCGCCAATTCTATTAGGATTATTTTGAAACCAAATCTTTCCATCATGAGCCTCAACAATGTTTTTTGCAATGTATAGGCCAAGTCCTATGCCATTTTCAGAGGATGTGACAAACTTTGAAAATAATCTTGAAGCAATCTGTGAATTTATGCCGATACCACTGTCGCTAACAGATACAATTATCCTGTCATTTTGTTTGGTTACATTTGTTGAAATATTTCCCCTTTGAGTAAATTTGAAGGCATTGTCTATCAAATTTGATATCACTTGAGCGATACGATCCTTGTCCGCATATGCCAAAATGCGTCCCTTTGGAGAAAACAAAAATTGTACATTCCTAGTTTTTATGCCTGAATTATGTGCACGTGTTACAAAATCCTGTATTGTTGATAAAATAAGCTCATTGATATCAAACTTTTCGTTTTGTAGTGTGAAAGTGTGGTTCTCCATCTTTGTAACATCTAAAAGATTTTTGGATAATCTCTGGAGTCTAAGCGCGTTTCTGTATATTGCCTCAATGTATTCCTGATGAATTTCATTGGGATTGGAATGAAGCAGCTCGGAATATGTCAATATGGACTGGATAGGAGTTTTTATTTCATGACTTGCAATGTTGACAAACTCGTCCTGAATTTTACTGTGTTTTAACGTTTCATCAGCATTAAAAGTATGTGCTTTGTCAAGGGATAACTTTGATTTCGTTATTGTCTTATCAAAAACCAATTGGGAAAAATTATTTGACATGTTTTTGTTCAAGCAGGAGTTACTGTCTGTTTTTTTCGTATTTTTTGTCTTGGCATGGATAATAATGATTTGCTGTATATGGATATTAAGCACTATGGTATAATGTTCTATGACATGTCAATCTGTAGATCTGTGTGTTGGTGTTTTACTGTATAAACTGCGCGATAATCTACTAGACTATCGGACCTAAATTGATTTCATTGTCATTTTCAGGCGATGTAGTAATTGCATAGAGGTGAGACCATGGTGTTTCTGACTGGAGACACAGCGTTCCGTCAATCTCAACTATGAGTAAACGCACGTCTACAATATCTGACATGATGGTATGCCTGTTATCCGGCAGGCGTCTTGAGACAAAAATAGAAAGATCTGAATTTGATTTTATAAATGACAGAGACTTGCGGTCCTGCTTACTTGGATCTTTTGAAAATAAATCTGTCACCTCTGTACCAAGTATTGTAAGTAACATCTTTTTTGGGTGTTTTTTCTTGATTTTTTGTATTTCTTGGCGTATATGATCTAGATGTTTATTTGGATTATCTCTGAGGGTGGCAGTTGATTGTTTTGGTTGAGTAGTAGATGAAATAATTTTTATCAAATCACTCTGCAAACCGAGCGATTTGGCGTACTGTAGTATGACACCCTGACCAGTTTTTTCAAGAGGTTGGAATAAAAAGAGATTTTCACTTGCAATAAAATTTGTAATTATTTTGCATAGAAAGGCAAGTGCGACATTGGCGCTTACATGGGGCCCAAGTTCTACACTAACTGCGCATCCTGTTGGAAATCCGTCACCCAACATTTCATCTAATTCTGGATATCCTGTGGTAAAATGAGACTTGGTTTTGATCAAATCTCTTCTGACATTATCTTTGGGCTGGAGAAAACGTGCAGGATTTAGAAACTCTGATGGGTGGTAGTGGTCATAACTATGGAACATACCGTTGTTGACTGAAAATATGTATGAGGGCTTGTTTATTCTGACTCCGCGCAGTTTGGATAGTCTAATTTCACGTATTATTCGCTCATTGTGATACTTTTGTCTGAGCTCTACTATACCATCTACCAAAAAATCCAGTGCCCTGTCTTCTGGATTCTCTGTAACAAAAATTAATTTTGCACCTGCTCGCTCTCTCCAAGTTTGTAGTACTTTGGAATTACTCATTGATGCTTCCTTGTCCATGAAACATCCTATGGAATCCCATGAATCAATGATAATGATTGGAGCCCTTACATCCATCAACTCATTTGTAATACGCTCAAAAAGTGTAACTGGTTCATCAAGTCTGGCATCCACAAATGTAGGATGAATGTTTTCTTCCTCTTCAGGTGCATCTAGGGGGGCATCTATTTTTTTTGGCTGGTTGAAAAATCCATCCATCCATGTATGATACTGGAAAAGCTGGTCTGGAGAAACTCGCGTTGAAATGTATAAGCAATTTCTGTCAATGTTTAATTTCCTCAATATGCTGAGCGCAAGTGTTGTCTTTCCAGTTCCCGTATGTCCTTTGATAAGCAGCGAATATGTTTCCTGCCTTAGGAAATGAGCCAACTCTAATGGAATCTTAACTTTGTCACCTGTGAGTTGATAACTTCCTACTTCTGTCATTGATTCACCTTGGAAATGGGTAGATATGTGAAATTGTATTTGAAGTATTGATGTATTTTTCTAAAAATCTGATACAACAATACTGAATTTTGATAACGGTTTAATGAGATGCCAGTTCTATTACTTCTTCTATGTCTTTCCAACATGAACTATGATACCATCTTTCGCCATAAATTACTTCTCCTTCTGTAAATTGCATCTCAGTTTTACATGCATGACATCTTGGAATGCAAAAACTGATCTTCTTCTGTGTAATCTTTTGCTCGCGCAAATGTTTTTTTTCTATTGTCCCCAAAAAATGGGGATGGTGCTCTTCTTCAGAGTCATTGTGTACATGTGATAGCGAACTATGTGTTATCATCATTTATAGTATATATTCGAAGATTATCTGCATTTACGTATAAAACACTAGAAGATTCATTCTGTCTTTTCTTATATCATATGGCTACTTTTTGTCTAGAAAATGTCCGATTATTTTACTGTGACAGACTTTGCTAAATTTCTTGGATAGTCTGGATCTGTTTGTTTTTCAAGTGCTGTATAATACGAAAGAAGTTGTAGCGGAATTATCTCAAGAAGGGGATAAAATGGTTCACTGATGGAGGGAATTTTTATCCAATGATCATATATTGGATCATTCTTGTCTGATATTCCAATCACCTTGGCCTTGCGAGCCTTTATCTCATACGTGCTAGATAATGTATCCACATAAGTGGAATCATTTGGATTTATGATGATTACGTATACGCTAGTATCCATGAGTGCTAGAGGCCCATGTTTTAATTCTCCGCCTGGTAGGCCTTCTGCATGGATGTATGTCAACTCCTTTAGTTTTAGTGCGGCCTCTGACGCAATGGGAAAATGAATCCCCCTGCCAAGCACGTAGACATCAGTTGCATTTTTGAGTTCTTTTGATATTTTGCAAATATGTTCATGGTCAGACAAAATCTCGCTCATGGATTTTGAAATCTTTAAAAAATCAGGTTTCAATGAATTATCTACAAGACTGTTGGCAATTTTGTATAATATTGCAAGTTGGGATGTAAAGCTTTTTGTTGCAGCCACTCCGATTTCTGGTCCGCAGTTGAGGCTCACAGAATGTAAGGACATGTGCACAAGGGACGAGGTTGAGATATTTACAATAGAGGTTATCTTGGTGCCCTTGTTTGATGCAATCTTTACTGCTTCTAGTACATCTGCACTTTCTCCACTCTGAGATAAAGCTATCAAAACTGATTTGTCATCAAAGTAATCTGGATAGAATCTTACTTCGCTTGAAATTATTGGTTCTATGATAATTTTGCCATACTTTAGGAACAAATGCTTTGCCACAAGGGCTGCATTGTAACTTGTACCACTTCCTGTCACGTAGATTTTTTTAGCATTTTTTAACAAAGTAATAATTTTTTCAAGCTCATCCTCGCAAGCCTGGCCTGCCCTCATTATGGTGTTTGGCTGTTCTGAAATCTCCTTTAATGTAAAATGTGCATATTCTCCCTTGTAGACATCAGAGAACTCTTTTGAAACCTTTGTAATCTGATGTCTAACGGGATTGCCAGAAAAATCAAAAAACTGAAGTAGCCCACTTGAATTCATGATGACAATTTCCTTGTTGTCTGGATAAATCACATCATCTGTATATTCAACAAACCCCAGTACATCGCTTGATACAAAATACCCGTTTTTTCCAACTCCGATTACCATTGGCTCATGAAATTTAGCTGCTGCAAGCAATCCATGCTCAAACACTGCTACAAACGAGTATTCGCCTTTTAATGACGAGACAGTTTTTATCATTGATTTTTTTATATTTTTTGTCTCGTCAAAATTATATTGCAGTAGGTTTGCTATTACCTCACTATCTGTTTCACTCTTGAAAAAATATCCTTTGTCCTGAAGTTCTTTTTTTAATATGTTGTAATTGTCTATTATTCCGTTGTGAACTATGGCAATTTGGCCTGTGCTTGACTTGTGCGGATGGGCGTTGACGTTGTTTACAACTCCATGTGTTGCCCATCTGGTGTGTCCTATGCCCATGTTGCCTACCAACAATCGTAATTTCTCTGAATTGTCTACCTCTGACACTTTTCCCACTCCTTTTCTTATGTCTATGTGGTTGCTAGTGATTGTAGCTATGCCCACACTGTCGTATCCTCGATATTCCATGCGTTTGAGTCCTTTGACGAGTAACTGTGCTGCAGCTCCATTGCCTGTGTAGCCAATTATTGAACACATTATATGTATGTCATTTATTTCAAATCATAAATCAATTGTCTAATACTTTGCTGTAGTGATCTTCTGAAATAATTATATGAAAAATTTTATCAGTAAAAAATTATTCTAGTATGATACAGATCAATCTACACAATACTTTTTTAATAACATTTTATCAAGAAAATATATTGGATGATCACAGAACACACGATGAAAATTTCAAAAGATCAATTGTAGACAATGATCAAAAGTCTGTGTATTCGCGGTCTAATTATGAATACTCGTATGGCGGTAAAAAAAAGAGGACTGAGCTTGGTCAGCTTTTACAGATCTTAGAATACATCGGGTCATCAAATAACACACAAATCTCTTCAATAGCCAGATCCAATAACATGTCGCATGATGCTGCAACTAGAAATTGTGAAAAACTCGTAAGCGTAGGACTTGTTACAGGAGAGACTATCAACGATAATAAAAGATACAGGCTTACAAGTGAAGGCAGATCTTTTCTTAATGAGTGTAGAAATTTTGAAGATATTCTATGTAGGTATAATCTATGCCATGCGCTATACCATTGAACCGAAAGTGTCATTGGCATGGTGATTAATTTGCATGTCTGCCCTTCAGACAAATTTTTTGCTGTAATAACCATTTCAAATTTACAACTCAATTTGTCATAGATGTACTACATGAAATGATCTGAAATTATTTTATTGAAACTTGTTTTGGAGTAATATGTTGTGACCGAATAAATCTCTATAGTGATCATACGGAAAAATCTATGCATACGTGAATATCAACTGAGGTTTAATCGTAAGGTGGATGGTAAGGTATGTTAAAAAATCATATTCAGTATTTGGCATATTTGTCATTTTTGCAATTTTGCTGATGCTTCCAACAAATGTCATTTCCGTAAATCCTTTGTCTTTATTGCCTAACACTGCGTCTGCCACTACAAGCAGTAGTACAACGACAGGATCTATCATACTAGACAGCGTCAAGACAACATCCGGTACAGTATCCTCATTACCATACCAGATTACACTTTCCAACGTTAATGTCGGAACTGGAACCAACCGTCTGCTTGTAGTAGGCGTTGAGGCAAACAACCATAACGTAGCATCAGTCACATTTGGAGGAGTGCCACTAACAAACAAAGCATCCACCTTCTCCAACAACGATGCAGAGTTTTGGTACCTGACAAACCCGTCTGGCACTGGAAACATTGTTGTTACCATGGCTGGCTCTACCTCGGTAGTAGTCGGCGCATATTCATTTTCCGGAGTAAACCAGACAACTCCGATACCGACCAGTATTACAAATCACAATACTGTTGCAGGCAGCCCTACCATATCCATTACAACCCAGTATCCGAACAGCTGGGTGCTTGATTCTGCATCTATCTATGGTGGCACTACACTTGGTTCTCCAACGTGCACACAACAATGGAATATCAACATGCCAAGCGCAATAACTGGCGCATCAAGCTCATCTGTAAAGACATCGGCAGGACTTGCAACATGTGGATGGACTGCAAGCGGAAGTGGAGACATGTGGGATGATGCTGCAATTGAGATAAAGGCATCAGGTACTGTAACTATACCAGGATCTCCAACCAGTCTTACTGCCACTGCCATCTCCTCCTCACAAATTAATCTGTCCTGGACTGCACCTTCCAACAACGGCGGCTCTGCAATAACAGGATACAAGATTGAACGCTCTACTGACAGCGGTACCACATGGTCTACTATTGTAGCAAATACTGCTTCTGCATCCACAACGTACTCTGACTCTGGTCTTGCAGCTAGTACTGTCTACACATACCGGGTATCAGCAATCAATTCTGTTGGAACTGGTTCTCCATCTAACACTGCGTCTGCTACTACAAGTAGTGGTACCACAACAGGATCTATCATACTAAACAGCGTCAAGACAACATCCGGTACAGTATCCTCATTACCATACCAGATTACGCTTTCCAACGTTAATGCCGGAACTGGAACCAACCGTCTGCTTGTAGTAGGCGTTGAGGCAAACAACAACAACGTAGCGTCCGTCACATTTGGAGGAGTGCCACTAACAAACAAAGCGGCATCATTTGCTAACAACGATGCAGAGTTTTGGTACCTGACAAACCCGTCTGGCACTGGAAACATTGTTGTTACCATGGCTGGCTCTACCTCTGTTGTAGTCGGCGCATATTCATTTTCCGGAGTAAACCAGACAACTCCGATACCGACCAGTATGATAAATCACAATATTGCTGCCGGCAGCCCTACCATATCCATTACGACCCAGTATCCAAACAGCTGGGTGCTTGATTCTGCATCTATCTATGGTGGCACTACACTTGGTTCTCCAACATGTACACAACAATGGAATGCCAACATTGCAGGTGCAATAACTGGTGCATCAAGCTCTACCTCTCAAGCATCTGCAGGCTCGGTCATCTGCAGCTGGACTGCAAGCGGAAGTGGAGACATGTGGGATGATGCTGCAATTGAGATAAAGGCATCAGGTACTGTAACTATACCAGGATCTCCAACCAGTCTTACTGCCACTACCATCTCCTCCTCACAAATTAATCTGTCCTGGACTGCACCTTCCAACAACGGCGGCTCTGCAATAACAGGATACAAGATTGAACGCTCTACTGACAGCGGTACCACATGGTCTACTATTGTAGCAAATACTGCTTCTGCATCCACAACGTACTCTGACTCTGGTCTTGCAGCTAGTACTGTCTACACATACCGGGTATCAGCAATCAATTCTGTTGGAACTGGTTCTCCGTCTAACACTGCATCTGCCACTACAAATCCAATATCTATCGTTCATGCTATCTCACTTAGCACTAATTCAGTTAATGTAGGTACTGATGTAAGAATAACAGGTACTAAATTTGCACCAAATTCTCAGATTACCATATCCTATGATAATACTACACTTGGGGTGGGATTCCAGGATAACGGTTATTCTACTGTTCCATTAACCATAACAACAGACTCTAATGGAAACTTTGCTGCAATAATGTCTACCTTGGTATCTGTTACAGGTACACATACAATATCTGCTCATGATGCATCAGCTAATACAGCCAGCCAATCTGTCACTGTTTCACCACGTGTATACATATTTCCAACAACAGGTCGTGCAGGCTCTAGTGTACTTATTCCAGCCAGTCAAGGAAATGGCTTTGCAGCAAATTCTACTATTACAATAAAATTTGACGGTACTACAATCATTCCTTCTGCTTCTATAACATCTGACGCTACTGGTAGCTTTGGAGGAAATTTCACGATACCAAGTGGAGCAACACCTGGTTCGCATACAATTATGATATCTGATGCTAGCGGACATGCATTTTCTACTTTGTATACTGTTGATCCAAATGCTCATGCATTCAGTGCTCAATCTGTCGTAACAGGACTCAATTTCCCTGCTTATTTTGCATTTATTCCTGATAATGGTCCTGGGGTGGATGGCTCTGGTGCATTTATGGTAAATGAAAAAAATACTGGAAATGTAATTGTATTCAAGAATGTAAACGGGCAATTTGTAAAACAAACAGTTCCATTTGTGACAGTGCCAAACTTACAAACAAATTATGAAACAAATGGATTGCTGGGGATCGCATTTGATCCAAACTGGGCAATCTCTTCTGCCTCACAATATGTTTACTTTTATGTGACAAGGACTGTATCAGGATCTACCGTGGGTGAGCTGATAAGGTATCATGCTATGACTGATTCATCTGGAAATATAGTGGAAGACAAGTCAGTAGGTGAGCAACTCGTACTGGGAAATATTCCGGCGTTCAATAACGGTCACAATGGAGGAACTCTAAAATTTGATTCACAAGGTAACATCTACATATCAACAGGTGACGGATGGACATTTACCGCTGGACAGGACTTGACAACACTGGAAGGAAAAATATTACGCATAACGCCGCTTGTTTCTCCGGTCAATGGCAAATTATATTCCATTCCAAGTACAAACCCGTTTGTATCAAGTACCAATACATCAATCAAAAAAGAGATTTGGGGATATGGAGTAAGAAATCCGTACACATTTGATATAGATTTGCAGACAGGCAAGCTATATGCCTCAGATGTAGGTTTTAACACATGGGAACGAATTGAAGACTTTACCACTGCTGGCTCAAATGCCGGTTGGCCTAACTATGAGAGCCCACCTTATGACAATCCACAAAACCTGACAAGCTATACTGCTCCATTATACTGGTACTCACATCAGGGAGTGGAACCACAGACTGGTCCAACTGCTGGACTTGAAGCACTATCTGCTGGATCTTTCTATCATGGAACCATATATCCAAACCTGCAGGGTGCATACTTTTTTGGAGATTATGGTGTAGGTAATATCGCTGCTCTGTTGCCATCAAGTGTATCTCCATCCACAACAGACCCTGCAAGTGGATATCCGATAGGACAAGTTGTGCCAATATTGTATGGTTTGACAGATGCTCCAATTTACATGCAAGAGTGGAATGGAAAACTCTATTTTATGGATCTTAATGGGAACATAAATGTGCTAAACTACAAGTAGGAAAGACTGCAGTATCCGCATTGTAGAAAATTTGTAATTTTTTTGATTGAATTTTTTTATATTTCAAAATATGTGCAAAACTTACAGATGCGATAAAAATATGGCTGAATACAATTGATGATTTTTTTAACAAATTGATGACAGGTTTTAGCTTTTAGAAATTATGGTTAGATGAGTTCAAGATAAATTCTACAAACACTCTTGTGAAAACTGTAGTAATATTGCGTAACTTCAATCCCGATTAATTTTACCTATAATTTTGTGCATAGCCAAAAATATTCTATGACATGATATTAGATTGACTATGATAAATCATGGGGAATGAGTTTTGGTAAGATCACATAATATCATGTTGACATTATCGGTTGTAATGTCGGTTATCGTAATTGGAACCATAGCACCGACAAGTACTGTCAGTGCATCTACAAATTCTATCAGCAAGATACAATCAGGTCTTGTCTCCTCTGATTCGCTCACAACTGGAAACACTGCAGGATGGACATTTGGAGGAACTGCAACATTATATAATTACTATGAAGACTCGCAAGGACTCCATCTTGGCGTACAGGCTCCAAGCAGTGGGCGGTGGGTTAACTATTATGCAGCCTCTTCTGGCGCAAACGCACATCTTTTTCATGCAGCCTTGACAATTCCATATACATCGGTACCAGATGGGGTGTTCAATCCTGGTTTGTATGTAGAGGGATCAAATTATAATGGTATAGTTGGCTGCCAGGCGTATGCTGATAATACTGGATACTATTGGACTGTTCAATCATCAACTGATGCTGGCTCTACATGGACTACTCTTTATGCACCACCGGCAAACTCCCTGCCTCAAACTGATGACTGCACCGTCATGACTGATGGGAACCACTATCTCAAGGTCTACATCGGCGGTAATGTTGTCTTTTCAAGCACTACTGTGAACCTGAATATGCCTACTCCTCTTCATGCATTCGTTCAGGTAGACTCGTCATCCAGTTCAATGGATCATGCGATTTATTCTAATTATTATTCTACAACAGATGAAAACATCAAGATTACCAACAATCCTTCTAATGCTGCTATGGTAAAGGTAATTGGTACTGCTGGAAATGTTCTTGCAACTGCTCCTGTAAGTGCAGGCACTGCAATACTAAATGTCGGCATGTACAAGTTTCCACTATCCGGTACTATCGATGTATATGATTCAAACAATTCCATAATTGCATCAAGTCCTGCAAGCATATATGGTGGTGATGTGTATTCTGTATCTAGTTCGTCTGGAACTCTCACTGTACCACAATCTCCAACCAGTCTTACTGCCACTACCATCTCCTCCTCACAAATTAATCTGTCCTGGACTGCACCTTCCAACAACGGAGGCTCTGCAATAACAGGATACAAGATTGAGCGCTCTACTGACAGCGGTATAACATGGTCTACTGTTGTAGCAAATACCGCTTCTGTATCCACAACATACTCTGACTCTGGTCTTGCAGCTAGTACTGCCTACACCTACCGGGTATCAGCAATCAATTCTGTTGGAACTGGTTCTCCATCTAACACTGCGTCTGCCACTACACAAAATGCTCCGGTTTCTGTACCACAATCCCCGACTAACCTCACTGCTAGTGCAATATCATCATCACAAATTAATCTGTCCTGGACTGCACCTTCCAACAACGGAGGCTCTGCAATAACAGGATACAAGATTGAGCGCTCTACTGACAGCGGTATAACATGGTCTACTGTTGTAGCAAATACTGCTTCTGTATCCACAACATACTCTGACACAGGACTTGCTCCAAACACTGCCTACACCTACCGGGTATCTGCAATCAATTCTGTTGGAACTGGTTCTCCATCTAACACTGCGTCTGCCACTACAAGCAGTAGTACAACGACAGGATCTATCATACTAAACAGCGTCAAGACAACATCCGGTACAGTATCCTCATTACCATACCAGATTACGCTTTCCAACGTTAATGTCGGAACTGGAACCAACCGTCTGCTTGTAGTAGGCGTGACTGCAAACAACCAATTTGTTACATCTGTTACATTTGGTGGAACACAGTTAACAAAAGCAGTACGCTCATTTCATAATGATTATACTGGATTTTGGTACCTGACAAACCCGTCTGGCACTGGAAACATTGTTGTTACCATGGATGGCTCTACCTCGGTAGTAGTCGGCGCATATTCATTTTCCGGAGTAGACCAGACAACTCCGATACCGACCAATATAACAAACTATGATGCTGCTGCCAGCAGTCCTACCATATCCATTACGACCCAGTATCCAAACAGCTGGGTTTTAGACTTGCCAGCAATATATGGCGGTGTAACACTTGGTTCTCCAACGTGCACACAACAATGGAATATCAACATGCCAAGCGCAATAACTGGTGCATCAAGCTCATCTGTAAAGACATCGGCAGGACTTACAACATGCGGATGGACTGCAAGCGGAAGTGGAGACCTCTGGGATGATGCTGCAATTGAGATAAAGGCATCTGGTACTGTAATTACCACAAACCCGCAGTCTTTAACATTGATTAAATCTGGTCTGTTATTATCAGATTCACTAACCAATGAAACTAAAACACAGCAACAACTGCAGACAAATCCTGGCTATTGGCGATATGGTGGTGATGCGCAAGCAGAAAAGGCACATTACACATTTTGGAAAGATACACAAGGATTACACATTGGAGTTCAAGCTCCATCTAATGCAACCTGGGCAGGGATCTATGCTTTGTCAAGAAACACACAAGCGATGCTTTACCACTCTATAATTACAACTCCTGTACAAACAATACCTGCAAATAATGTCTATTACAACAATGGGATATATGTGCAGACTAATGGAACCAGCAATGTAAACTATGTTGCATGTTCATCTAACGTAAGCTCATTTGGTACAGTCTGGGCCGTATTTTGGGCAACAGGTAATCCTTTCAGTGCTACAAATTTCACTAGACTGTGGTATGATCCTAATCCTAACCAGCCACTCACCCGAGATTGTACTATCATCACAAATGGCAACAATTACCTAAGGGTGTACGTTGATGGAGTAAAAGTAGTGGATCGTACTGATATGAACCTGCAGATGCCTCCTCCATTTAATGTATTTCTTGAACCCCAGTCATCTTATGCAGGACAAATGCTAAATGGAACATTTACGGATTATTATACACTAGCAGGCGAAAATGTCACAGTAAATAACTTACCGCAAAATGCTGCAAGAGTAGATATTACCGATTCATCAGGTAAAATTCTTGCAACAAGTCAGATTGTAAATCATATTGCACGCCTTGATGTTGGACAATATCACTTTCCATTGTCTGGAACGATCAAAGTATATGACTCTGGCAATATCATGATCGCATCTGATTCATCAAACATTTATGGTGGTGATGTATATTCTGTCAATCATTGATCTAAAATCATGTCAATCATCTAAATTTAGTGGAGTATTAGTATGGTTTTCATTCTTTCTTGTCAGAGCTTTGTCCTGCCATGAGAAACAACTTGTCAGAATTTTCATTTATTTTATTTTTTATTGATTTTGCTGGAACTCCTGCAACTATATCACCATTTGGTACATCATGTATGACAGAAGCACCCGAAGCTACAATAACATTATCTCCAATTTTGATCTGATCTTTTAAAGTAGCATTGAGTCCTATCCAACTAGAATTGCCTATTTTGGCACTTCCTCCAATGACTGCACCTGCAGTGATTTCACAGTTTTTTCCAACATGAACATTGTGAGAGATATGTACTAGGGAATCAATTTTTGTTCCATCACATATTACTGTGTCACAAAGAGATCCTTTAGCAATATGGCTGTTGGCGCATATCTCAACATCATTCCCAATTAACACTTGACCAAAATGCGGGAACCTGTGAAGCTCTCTCTCATCTCTCTCAAATGCAAAACCATCGTCACCTAATACTACTCCAGAATGAATTATGCATCTATCGCCCACGGTACAATCTTTTACGAGCGTTACCTTGTCATAAATTGTGACATCGTTTCCTATTTTACAATTATCTCCAATTACGGTATACTCACCAATGTAACATCTGTCTCCTATGACAACGGTTTTGGATATTATTGCACTAGGTGATATTCCAGTCATTTTCTTTTGTTTTGCAAATATTTTATTGGCTAGGTTTACAAAAACATATCTTGGTTTATCAAGAAAGATGAGCTGTGTTCCTTGTCTTGGATGCACTAAACCGCATAAGCTTTTTTTGCATAAAATAACTCCAGCTTTTGATTCAGAAATAAGATCAATTGCTTTGCTACCTTCATACGAGCAAAAAGAAAGATCATCTGGTTTTGCACTTGTAATGGAAGATATGTTTTTTATTCTTCTTTCATCATCTCCCTCCATTTCGTAGAAAATATTTAGGCTGGACAAAATTGATTTTATATCAAATTCTACATCATGCATTTTTTGTGTCACATTTTAAAATTCAGATCAATAAATATTAAGGGCCTGTAATTTTTTTATAGAAAAATCTTCGTTAAAATTCTTAAACAAAACCAATGTGTTCGCATTTTCTAGTAGTTTACACGCATAGCAAGATAATGGTTGAATTGTATACCTAGGCAGAAATGAAAAAATTCATGTCAATCTTGGGGATACTCACGGTGTTGGTTGTACTATCGATATCTACAACTATTGGTCCTGCAAGTGCTACTATGATATCTGCACCCTTGCCTATACCGGGAAACCTTGTGCCACAAGCTGGTACTGGCTCTCTGGGTATACCGTTACCCTTGCCAAACTTGGGCATAGTTTCGATACCATCATTGCCTCTTTCTCCATATTCTGTTGACCAAGTACAAACTGGTCTAGTGGTATCAGACTCACTAACCAATGAAACTAAAACACAACAGCAACTGCAGACAAATCCTGGTTATTGGCGATATGGTGGTGATGCGCCAGCAGAAAAGGCACCTTATACATTTTGGAAAGATATTCAAGGATTACACATTGGAGTTCAATCACCGGCTAATGGAACTTGGGCTGGATATTACGCTGTAACACAAGACACCAAGGCAATGTTATTTCACTCTGTAATTACAACTCCGGATCAAACAATACCGTCGAAATCTAATTGGTATGAAAATGGAATGTATGTTCAGAATGGCACTGCAAATGTGAGTTATGTAGTATGTACTTCAAACACAAGCATAGTTGGAACACAATGGGTAGTTGCATCAGTACAAGGCAATGCGTTTGGAGCTACTAGTGAAAATGTATTATGGGCATCGCCTATGACTCTAACTGAACCAACAACAAGGGATTGCACTATCATAACAAATGGAACTAATTATCTCAAGGTAATTCTTGACGGAGTACAAGTGTACGAAAATAATAATTTGAATCTGGGCATGACTCACACACCAGTCACATTCTTAGAGCCACAAACAAACTATGCGGGTCAACTACTCAGTGGTTCGTACAAGAATTTCTTTGTCACATCTGATGTGAATGTAAAAGTAACAAACAATCCCTCTCTTGCAGCAAGAGTGGATCTGGTAGAGCCAACATCGTCATCTACGGGTCAAGTGGTTGCATCTGCCCCTGTGGATTCATCTGGCACTGCAACTCTTGACATAGAAAACATCCCCATGCCACTCCAAGCATACATCCAAGTGTACACTTCTAGTGGAATAGAACTTGCAACAACAAAAAGTCCTGTAAGCCTCTATGGTGGTGATGTATATTCAGTAGATTTGAAATCCGGTCTTAATCTTCTAGGCTAAGCCTTCCATAATATTATTCTGATGCAGATATAATGTAAAAATTTATAAAATAAATCTGGAGCAAAAAATTCTGAATCCTTTGGAGAAGATTGATAAAAGGTCAAAGGAATATTTTTATAAAAACCTGTTTGTGATCTGGAATAATCTTTAACACATTTCTAGAACATTGTTATGACGCCATCATGGCAAAACCAATTAAGAAATGAGTAACAAAATTAAAACATGAGAAAACACAATATGGTTTTTATCGCACTAGCCTTTGCGATCATACTTACAACATTGATCATAAATTCAAATCCAGTGCTTGCCTTTCATAAAAACGGCCCAACCCCAATACCTGGAAATCTTTTTCCACATCCAGGTGCTCTACATAATAATCCTATCTTAAAACATGCTAATGAAAAATTACATGCGTTCCAAGTCAATCCATCTACATGAAGTATCTAAAACCTATAATTGAAACATGATTTATTTGGTAACTGGAAAATAATAATTCTGGGGTTGTCTTCTGGGGTTTTTTTGACCGTAATATTCTTAACTGCGGCTCTGTCATCGCCTACAATTAATGTGGATGATACAAAAACTGGAATACTGATTCCGCTTTACAGACATCCTGATTCTACATGGGATGATCTGATACAGGTAAAGCATGCACATCCATCAGTGACAATTATTGCCATTGTCAATCCTGACAACGGCCCTGGATTTTGGGATCCAACATATGTTCTAGGAATAAAAAAACTCCAATCTGCTGGAATTCCGTCACTTGGATATGTTTACACAAGTTATGGATCTAGAAATTCATCTGAAATCACTGCTGATATTGGTGTCTACAAAAACTGGTATGGCGTCAACGGCATATTTTTTGACGAGATGGCTCATGTGCCTGGAAAAGAGGGCTATTATCTACACTTGAACAATTATGCAAAATCACTTGGCCTTAACTTTACTGTGGGAAATCCTGGCAAGGACATATCGCCCTCATACCTTGGTACCGTAGATAATATTGTAATATACGAAAATTCCGGGCTTCCTTCAATTGAACTACTGACAGGATGGCATACAAAGTATTCAAAATCTAATTTCTCGATATTATCATATGGAGTTGATAATCTGGATGAAAAATTTGTCCAATCTGCATCAAAACATGTGGGATTGATCTACATCACAGATAAGACGCTTCCAAACCCTTGGTATTCATTAACTTCCTATCTTGATAAACTAGCATCGTTGGTAGCATCCTCATCTGACAGTAAAAAAGATCTGGTCTCTCCTATGCCTGCTCAGAACAAACAGTGATTCTTTGTCATAATCGGTTCATATTTACAAAAAACATCACCGTATTTTCTGTTATGCAGAGAAAATTTGGATCCTAGATCAGATCATACAGCTATATCATAAAAGAAAGGAATTGCTGTAATCATGTTCTGGCATACAACTATCATAGAATGTATATAATTTCTTGTTTATTGTTGATAATTTCTATGCAGCCCTGAAACCATAAAAATGTTCTAGAAAAATATTAGTTCACTGGTATATATCTTGCAAAAATAAGTATAACAAGGTTAATAGTTGTGAGCAAAAATTATGGAAAAAAAATTGATAACAAAACAAAGATAATAACTGCACTGTTCTTTGGATTTCTTTTATTATCATCATCTAGCGCATTTACATCGGGTGCATCTGCTCAGCTAGGTTCACTTACAAACTCTCTTACATCCACTTCTGGACTTACAAGCATAGTACCATCTATTCCTACCCCAGTTCCAATTCCTGTAATTCCAAATAATCCGGTAATTCCTGTGTTACCATCTCCTACTGGTCTGACAGCTAGTGCAGTATCATCGTCACAAATAAGCTTGAATTGGAATGCGTCAAGTATCAGTGGCAGCTTGGTAGCGGGATACATGATTGAAAGATCACAAAATAATGGAATTACTTGGTCTACTATACAATCCAACACTGGCACTAGTTCTACAATATACTTGGATTCTGGACTGTCTCCTAGTACAACCTATACTTATCGTGTTTCAGCTGTGTACGATGGTGGGCTGACTTCTTCTCCATCAAACACTGCATCGGCTACTACACAATCTAATACATCAACATTGACAGTGTCAACACAGTTAATCACCGGAGATACTCTTACAGGAATGTATACTGAATTACGTAATTCAACTGGACAGATAGCAGCATCCAGTTTCTCCCCTGCTACATTTGTCCTGAAAAATGGTGCACAGTATACAGTTGGAATGGGCAACTTTGTAACATACATATTTGATCACTGGGCAGATACGGGCTCTACAACTAACCCCCGACCAGTATCGATATCAAGTGACACACAACTAACTGCTATTTACCGGGATATTGGGCTGGTACTTTCTCCATCCAGAGGACCTGCAGGTACAACGGTATCAGTAACGGGTGCAAATAATGCCTACTCACCAAGTACTGCAGTCACACTAAGATGGGATGGCACAGCACTTGCAACAATAACATCAAACTCCACTGGAGGATTCTCGGCAACATTCCAAGTGCCTAGCACTGCAACAGCTGGTTCACACAAGGTACAGGCAACAGACGGAACCCACACACACGCTGCACTATTTATAGTAGGTCCTAACGGTCCTACAACTCCACAACCGCCAACCAGTCTTACTGCTACTACCATCTCCTCCTCACAAATTAATCTGTCCTGGACTGCACCATCAGACAATGGTGGCTCTGCAATTACTGGTTACAAGATTGAAAGATCACAAGACAACAGAACTACTTGGTCAATAATATCTTCCAACACTGCCTCTACATCAACAACATATTCTGATACCGGACTGTCCCCCAGTACTGCATATGCTTACCGTGTATCTGCAATCAATTCTGTCGGTACCAGTGTACCATCAAACATTGCATCTGCCACTACGCAAAATGCAGCTACATTATTGTCTCCAACTGGCCTCACTGCTAGTGCAGTATCATCATCACAAATAAGCTTGAATTGGAATGCGCCAAGTAACAGTGGCAGCTTGGTAACAGGATACATGATTGAAAGATCATCTGATGGAGGTATCACTTGGTCTACTAAATCCAACACTGGCACTAGTTCTACAATATACTTGGATTCTGGACTGTCTCCTAGTACAACCTATACTTATCGTGTCTCTGCTATGTATGGAGCCGAAGCCAGTCCTCCATCAAACACTGCATCGGCTACTACACAATCTTCTACATACAAACTAACGGTATCTACACAACTATCAACAGGTGATACTCTTACAGGAATGTATACTGAATTACGTAATTCAACTGGACAGATAGCAGCATCC